>WFMX01000028.1 GCA_015488875.1 Campylobacterota bacterium
GTTAAAAAACATTTTTATATTTCACTGATCTTTTTTATCATAGGACTCTCTTTTGGTTTTCTCTACTCTCTAAACCTTTTGGGAATTACGATAAATTCCAAGATGCTATACCCTAGCAATGTGCGTGCATTACATCTTTCATTGATGCTCTATGGTTTTATACCACTGATGCTCTCATATCTTCCTTTTTTACTGCTCCACAAGGATCTGGGTGTCAACTATAAAGCTCTTCGATATCTGGAGATATATTCACTCTTTTGGTATCTATTTTTGTGCAGTATGATAGTGAGTCTACTTATGGGTGTCACGCGTGGATTGGCATTTTATGATTTTCACTACTCTCTCAATGGCATCCTTGCATTTGCAGGACTCTTTTATATTTTGGGACTGTATGAATATATCAAAGAGTATGACAAGAAACCATTATGGGTGCGTGTGAGTCTCACAGTAGTCATCATAGCACCATTTGCCCTACTCTTTTTGATGAACCCTACCATAGGACAGGTAGAGTCGACAGTGAGTGGTCCACATGGTGACAATACACTTGGCATGAGTTTGGCACTGATCCCCATCTACTATCTCATCATCAAACTCATCTCTACACAGAGTTTTCGCCCTAGATGGCATATTCTTTGGATTATCCCAGCATTTTTTTATCTACTCTCTATTGTCCATAGACTTTTTATTGGGGCGTTGAGCTATGAGGAGGAGTGGTTTTTTCAGTGGCTCACACTGCTATATATCCCTCTACTTATACGGTGGTATACAGATGCTGTGATACCAAAAGAGGCGAAACTACTACTATTGATCTCTATAAGTGCTTTTTTGTTTGTAGATATCGAGGGAAATATCCTCTTTATAGAGTCTATTCGATGGATTTTTCATAGAAATGATTTGGTCGTAGCACATGCACACATCGCTATGGGTGTAGGTGTCTTGTTTATGGCACTCAGCATGTATACACAGAGCATACAGAGACTCTACAGCTCTTTATTTGTCCGACAATACCTCTTTGGGATGTTAGGGATCGTGATTGCATTGAGTCTCAATGGATTTGTAGAGGCAGGCTACATAGCACTTGACACTATGACTCTCTGGATAATTCGTAGTATAAGCGGACTCTTCATAATTGCTTCATTTTTCTATCTTATACTTTCCAAAGTAAAGCTATCACACTTGCAAATTTACAATTTGATTGGTATTGCAAATGATGGCGTTGGTGCTCTTTTTCTTATTTTGTTGGCAAGCTATCTCTATCCACTCTTGGGATTTTATTTTGATGGTATCTACATCTATATAGTCTTTGGATTTGTGATGGGTACGGGATTGTTGCACTATCTTGCTATCGTCTATAGAGATGCAGAGCAGATTTTGACTTTTGCTACAGCAATGATAAGATTTTTGATTGGCAGTATATTTCTTGCACTCTATCTCTCACAAAAGCTTGGGTATGAAGCGGTAGTGATTTTTGGATTTGATTTTATATATGCCACACTATTTATTATTTGGTTTTATAAACCTTGGTATATGCAAAGGAGGGAAAATGTTTAATATCTTTTTGATACTTTTTATATTTGCGGAGCTTAGTTTTTATCTCCTCATAGCACAGACTGGTGTAGTGGAGGTGTTTCATTCTGATATCTTTGCTATCATCTCTCTACCTATAGGGGGTATAATAGGTACATATTTGACACTCTATATCTCCTTGAAATCACAACGAAATGGTGTCGCTCTACTCATCTTACAAATGGTGAGTATCTTTTCTTATCCAGATATGAATTGGGTCACACTATTTTTGCTTGGTCTAAGCGTAGGGGGTATCTCACCTATTATCATCGAAGTTCTCAAGAGAGCTAAAATAGTTGATCTCGGTGTCGCCCTTGGACTCTCTTATACTTTTGCGACACTCCTCTTTGGCACCAACCCAATGCACAGAGGAGGCATGGCTCTTGCATTAAGTGCTATTGCACTCTTTGGATATCTTTTTTTAGAATACAAAAAGATCACTACAGACAGATTGCTCTTTCGTAAGGGGGAGATATATCCCCTCTATTTGATGGTGATTTGGGTATTTTTGGATGCATCACTCTTTGAGACACTCTCAAGAGACGACATGATGTCTATCTGGAGAGGAGGTTTTAGTAGTGAAATTATTCTTTTTCACCTTTTAGGTGTTGTTGTAGCAATTAGTATCAAGATAGAATACTCCCGAAAGGCTCTGCTTATTGCTATGCTCTTTGTTGCTTCTTATCTTTTCTATTTTATGCATGCATCACTCTTGCTAAGTATCGTCTATCCTTTTGTTATATCCTATTATAACATCGTGATTTTGCAGAGTCTTGTGAAGCTTAGATCATCAAAAGATATAAGCTTATCTATGGTCTTCATAGGCTGGATGGCTTCAGGAGCAGGATTGATGGTCGCCCTAGAAGGGTTGATACAATACAATCTTGCACTCGTCATCATCATCCTATCCTATGATGTTATCAAAAAATTAAATTTCAAAAAGGAGTTCTCTCATGTTTAAAAAAGTTATGGTGTTATTAATCTTTCCATTGGTGCTATTTGGAGCCAATTTGAGCGTAAAAAGTGGAGTTATTCAAGCTCACACGAAAGTCTTTGGAGATACATCTATAAATCCATCTACCAAAAAGATCCACGCAGATCTCTCTATACAAGATGGAGATATCGCATCGCTTCATGGCACACTCTCGTTTCGTATTTTGGATTTTACCTCTTCAAAAAGTAGTCGTGATGAGCATATGCAAGAGATGTTTGAGATGCAAAAATATGCAAATATCAAACTCACGATCAAAAAGCTACTCCCCACAAATGGGCAACACTACACGATCAAAGGTATCTTAAACATGCACGGTGTCAACAAAGTAGTAAGTATCAAAAGTACTATCGTCCAAAAAGGCAACAATATTACAATCAAAGCAGACTTTAGTGTCAAAGTGAGTGACTATGGTATGAAACCCCCTTCACTTCTCCTCTTTACAGTACGAGATAGAGTCGATATAGATACTTCTGTTGTGCTTGTAGAGAATTAGAAAATATAATATCCTAGTTTTTAAGTATCAATAAAGTTTATATCGTTATATTGCAGACAAATATAATTTGAGGATTTTTTATGTTAGAAATGGTTGTGCTAGGATATACACTGTATGCCTTCGTGAGGATATATATATCTATCATGCAGATAGGTTATATCAATGACGAAAAGAGAAGAGACCCCGTATTGATGTCAGCATCCAAATATCTAGTCGCTGCCAACTATGCTGTAGCCAAAGAGAAGCTTTCACTGCTGGAGAATTTCGTAGATTATCTCATGTTTTTATGGTGGGTTATGTTTGGATTTGGCTGGATGCAGGGTTTGATAGATGTAGATGGGGGTATAGTCAATAGTGTTATGTTTTTATTTGGATTTTTTGCAGTCAACTTCATAGTCTCTCTGCCATTTTCACTCTATCAGACATTTAAGATAGATGAGGATTTCAAATTCAACAAAACCACACCAAAACTATATATCATAGACCAGATCAAATCTATGGCTATGTTCATCATCATAGGTGGAGCGATATTTGCCCTGCTCTCATGGATAGTAGTGAGTTATGACTCTTGGTGGCTATGGGGGTTTGTGCTTCTATTTTCATTGGCTGTCATAGTCAACATCATATACCCCACGATCATAGCACCTATATTTAACAAGTTCAATCCACTAGAGGAGGGGGAACTTAGAGATGCCATAGTCTCCCTCATGGAGAGTGTAGGACTCAAAAGTGATGGTATCTTCGTGATGGATGCGAGCAAGAGAGATAGTAGACTCAATGCCTACTTTGGTGGGCTAGGCAAAAGCAAGAGGGTAGTACTCTTTGACACCCTCATAGCCAAACTAAACAAAGATGAATTGTTGGCAGTATTAGGTCATGAGCTAGGACACTTTAGTCATGGAGATATATGGAAAAATATAGCTCTCATGGGTGGACTACTATTTACATCATTTTTTCTGCTAGGGCATCTACCTGATGAGCTTTTCACAGCTATGAGTACTATACCAAATGCAGGTATCAAGATAGCTATGATGATACTGCTACTACCTCTCATCAGCTTCATCTTTACACCTATCATGAGCTTCGTGAGTCGTCACAATGAGTATGCAGCAGATGAGTTTGGCTCACAGATGGGTGGTAGAGAAAACCTCATATCAGCCCTTATGAAGCTAGTGACGGAGAACAAGGCATTTCCCAAGTCACATCCACTAGTGATATTTTTCTACTACACTCACCCACCTATCATTGAGAGACTCAAAGAGCTAGGCTATGATGCCAGCAACACCATCATAGCTGAAGAGCCTACACTTCCCACAGATGGGATATTTGCCTTTGTGGATAGGGATGATGATAGAGACGACAATGCGACTAAATAAGGCTCTCTCATGGGCGACTGAGCAGTTGTCAGAGAGCTGTGATCGCCCACGATATGAAGCGGAGTTGCTTCTAGCATATCATATAGATAGAGATAGAGTATACTTTTTTACTCATGATGACCCCATAGACAGAGTGGATGAGTTCAAAGAGTTAGTCTATAGGAGAGCTTCACATGAGCCATATGAATATATAGTAGGTCATGTCAGCTTCTACGACATAGAGCTCACCATCACAGATGGTGTGCTGATACCACGACCAGAGACTGAGATACTCATAGATGAGACCTCTATCATCATAGAGCGACATAACATTACCAAGCTCATAGAGATAGGTGTAGGCTCGGGAGCTATCTCTATAGTACTTGCTAGAAAGTTCCCTCACTTAGAGATAGTAGCTACAGATATCAACCCTACAGCCTTAGAGTTAGCCAAAGAGAATATAGATAATTTTGGGCTATCAGACAGGATAACTCTGCTCCAGAGCAATCTTATGGATAGAGTAAAGTTGAATGCTCAGATGGTAGTGAGCAACCCACCGTATATAGCAAAAGATTTTCAGCTAGATGCAAATGTAGCAGAGTATGAACCACACAATGCACTATTTGGTGGGGATATAGGCGATGAGATACTTATAGAGATAGTCAAAGAGACAAAGAGTAGAGATATAGATTGGTTAGTCTGTGAAATGGGATACAACCAAAGAGAATCTATGAAGAGAATCTTTGATGATATAGGTGTAGATGGATATAGCTTTTACAAAGATTTAGCCAAGCTAGATAGAGGTTTTGTAGTAAAATTTTAGCCCAGTTATCTTGACTCTTGGAGTCATATGATAATCGTAATGCTTTGAAAACTAAATCACACATCCTGCCATACTAAGGAACCTCCCCAAAACAATTCTATCCATCTCGCCTATACTGTTGCTCTTAATTGAATTTTCTCAATCCTTACATAGGATCACCATGCACCTCACTAGACAATCCAGCTAGAAACAAAATTACTTCGTCACATGGGTATGAGTATTCTTGTGAAGCTCCCAATACAAAAGACTATTCCGTGACAATCTACTGTTATAATTGATAATTATTAAAATAATAGGAGTTTGATATGAGGACAAGATATTTACTATTTATTATTATCTTTATGAGTGGGTGTGGTGGAGTGGGTGTATCATCTAGCAAAACTATATCTACAGTAGACAAATCACAAAAGATGACTATATATGCTATGAATAACTATACGGATACACCAAGGGCAGGTATGAGGGCTGCCAATATAGCAGAGGGTATACTACTAGCTGATGGCTATCAGATAGATAGTAAGATCGATAGTGATAGTCGCAAGCTTACACTTGATGAGAAGCTCTCTGTGGCTGCCAAAAGAGGTAGTCGATATATATTTGTCGGTGGGGTAAGTGAGTGGAGATACAAGACTGGCATAGATGGCGAACCTGCTATTAGCCTACAGTTCAAGATCATAGACACTAAAACAAGAGTAGTCAAGTGGAGTGCAGTAGCATCAGATAGTAGCTGGGGCAATGACTCCATAGGTACTGTTGCACAAGATCTTATTACTGATATGATCAAAAAATAGTTGTCTCAGATGCTACTTACAAATACTCAAAGAGATAAGTTTTTCAAATATTCATATTTGGAGACGATAACCATCTTGTGTCTATATATAGGCGTGGGTTATCTGATCAATCCACAAGATATGTTGATGTTTGAGAGTGATTTCTCTTTTGTGACTATACTCTTGGCTATTGTCACACTATTTCATGGTATGTCTAGTGGAGTATTTGCTCTCATACTGATAGGTATCACTATGAAGCTTGGGTATGAAGAGTTCAAATATATCTATTTTCTCAGAGAGTCTGTCTTGATGATGATATTTGGTGAGTTTCACTACTACTGGACGCGTACTATACAACAACACAAGATGGAAGACAAGTTCACTAGGCAGAAATTATCTGAGCTTAGTAAAGCATTTTATATGCTCAAAATATCTCATGACCAGATGGAAAAAAGTTATGTAGTAAAACCCATGAGTATCCGAAACTCCATACTCACTATCAAAGAAAAATTTGATGTGGATAATCCTGAGATTTTTTATCAAGAGTTCTTGATATTAATGCAAAAAACTCTGAGTATAGAGAATGGTTTTTTGTTGGGCATGGAGAGCGAAAGAGATATTAGCATATTGGCACAGACGGACAGTGAAGAGATATTATATGAGGATGATCTCATCATCAAAGATGCCATAAAAAAAAGGATGCCCATCTACATAAGTGGTGGTGACTCCTATAGTGGCAGTAGATACTTAGCTGCTATACCAATCATCATAGAAGATCAAGTGGTAGGGCTATTTGTCATATCCAAGATGCCTTTCATGTCATTTAATAAGGACAATCTAACATCTGCCACTATACTAGTAAGCTATATGTTTGATGAGCTGTATAAGCTTAGGATATTGGCAAATATGGATGACTTTTTATACAAGTTTCAAACAAATTTTAGATTTGAAGTATATCGTCTACAGAATCTCAATCAGAAGTTTGAGATAGAGTCTACTCTACTTATATTTAAATCATACGATAAAGTCAAGACCCACATGCTCCATGAGGCGGTAGGTAAAAACTTGCGATCTTTGGATGTGATGAGCTATCTGACTACAGATCGGTTCGATGCTGTGGCTATACTCTTTCCTTTGGCAGATAGAGCATCGGTCAAAGGCTTCATAAGTCGCACCTACAATAACATGCACATAGATCAAGATACGATGGTGATAGAGCAATCAAGCTTCTCTATATCGGATTTGGATTTGGTAAGATCATATCTGGAGTGTGCATGATGAGTTGGGATTATAATGATATATTTCTATCTCTACCGATATTTTATATGGTTCATTCTGCTATATCATTGGTATTGTCGTATATTTCTTCATTTGTTTTGCAGAATAAATTTGAAGATGATAGATTTAAAATCATTCTCTTTTTTTGGATATTTAATATATCATTGCCTCTGATTGGGTATCTGATGACCATATGGTTGGTGTACT
>WFMX01000029.1 GCA_015488875.1 Campylobacterota bacterium
ACTCTATCTCATCATTTCGGACACCCATAGAGAGATATAGCTTCTCGTTAAATCTAGCAGCTATCTTCAACTCCATAGGAAACTCTTTTTGTATCTGATATCCTATATTTGCCAAATTGCCTACAAAACCAAATAATTCACCATTAGCCACCTGCTTTAGACCATCCGATATAGAACCTATCTCTACAAAATTGACTTTAGAATATCGCTTTTCGAGAAACTCTGCTGAAGCATAATCTCTACTGACTCCTATTTTTTTGCCATCAAGTTCACTAAAGTTCGTAATAAACGATTTGTCACTCCTAGTCGCAAGCACTAGTGGCGAAGTGAGATAGCTAGTAGTGAAGTTGAGATACTTATCTCTCTCTCTAGTCTCCATAGCCAATGACAACATATCACAATCTCTATCTTTTATATATTGCAGTGATTGACTCCAGGACTTTGTGGGGACTAGAGAAAAGGGTATTCCCACCTTTGATTCGACTATCTTTAGATACTCAGCACTCATACCGATATGTTTTCCATGCTTTATCTGCTCGAAAGGCATCCAGTCAGGATCTACGCATACTTTGATGACTTTTTTTCTCCCTAGGTACTCTTGCTCTCTTTTGTTTAATTTTAGCACACTCTTGACTTCTGATCTCTCCAGACTCTTATTGTCCCAAAACCATTTTTTCTTCAACTCTAGCAATTTAGGTTCACCTATGAGCTTCAGTGATTTGTTGATGATAGAGATAGCCTCTGGCCAATCATTCCTCACAGCAAAGACCAATCTCAAAGGCTCCTTTAACGAACTAGCTCGCCTCAGGTACGGCAATCCTAGCTCATTGGCTAGATAAAAGACTGCTCCGTTGCCAAACATTGCATCCGCTTCATCTGTAACGACACTACTTATCACCTCTTCTATCGTGTCAAATTGCAAGATTTTAGATTTTGTCAAGCCTCTAGCTATCTCTTGATCTACGGCATTGCTCTTATGTATAGCTACGATTTTGCCATCTAAGTCTGCTACGGTATGTATCTTTTTTGGGTTATCTTTGGATGTGATTATCATCTTTTTTATACTGATGTATACATTTGAAAAATTGAGATATTTCTCTCTACTCTTCTGCACGCTTCCTGTGCTTAGACCATCTATCTCTCTACTCTTTGCCTTCTCTATCATATCTCTCCACTGACCGAGCTTCAGTACAAAATTTGCACCACTCACTCGGTTGATAAGCCTAAGGAGATCGGCATCATATCCACTTATATTTCCATCACTACCCTTGGTGACATATGGTTGCCAATCTCTATCTGTACCTAGAGTGATGACAGGGTGGTCTCTTAGGAACTTTATCTCTTTCTCTGTTAGAGAGATCTTATCTTCTGCGTGGGGGACTATGGAAAAAATCAACAAAACTAACACTAACTTAAGTATATTCATCTCTACTCTTTTTTGGGTTTCAATTTCAGATGATATCTAAAAAAGGATAAATATTACTCACGATTTACAATGGGTTCAATGCAATCTTATGGTATAATTTTTATTATGGCAATAGATATAAATCAAATTTTAAATTATAGTACTAATCTAACCATCCTATATGTAGAGGATGATCAGACCGTGAGAGAGCATACAGTAGAGTTGTTGGAGGATTTTTTTCAGAAGGTTCTTGTGGCAGAGGATGGTGCAGAGGGGTTGCAAAAATTTCTAAGCTACAAGAAGATTTTTGACTACTATCCCGACATCATCATCACAGATATACGGATGCCTCACATGGATGGTTTGGAGATGAGCGAACAGATACTAGAGACTCGTCCACATCAGACCATCATAGTACTATCTGCACACAATGACAGCGAGTATCTCCTGAAGCTTATAGATTTGGGCATCAACTACTTCTTGTCCAAGCCGTTTAGATCCAAGCAGATGTTTCAAGCCTTATATAGTGCCTCCAAAAAGGTATATAATGAAAAGATAGAGATAGAAAATAGGCAAAAGCTAGAGAAAGCACTCATAGAGGTGGAGTCAGCCAACAGAGCAAAAGATAACTTCTTTGCAAATATGTCTCACGAGCTTCGCACACCTATGAATGCCATCATGGGACTCAGTCATATACTACTAGAGAGTGAGCTAAACAGCAAACAGTATGACTACCTCAACAAGATCAAGCTCTCAGGTGACACACTACTAAATACCATCAACGACATATTGGACTTCTCCAAGATAGAATCTGGAGAGATAGAGCTAGAGTATATTGAGTTTAGCATCAATACTATATTGGACAATATACTAAATCAGTTCAAAGCAAGAGCAGACGAAAAGGGGCTAGGTATATCTCTAAACATAGATAAGAGCGTCCCAGTACTCATCAAGGGTGATCCTCTTCGTCTCACACAAGTGATCAAAAATCTCATAGATAACGCTATCAAATTTACTGATAGTGGCGAAGTCACGCTATATGTTAAGCTAGTCAAGAGAGAAGAACAAAGAGAGTTA
>WFMX01000030.1 GCA_015488875.1 Campylobacterota bacterium
ATAGGGTCGATTAGATATACGAATGTAACAAAAATGTAAAAATAGCCAAATATACCAATTGTTTTAGTGCTATCTCAATAAGTATGCAATACAATAGTATATAAGATACTTTTAGTAATAGATATATTTTAGTATCTAAAATTAGACTCAAAGGAGTAATCATGTTAACGAGAGAAAAAGTGGTACGAAGATTTGGTTTTGCAACATTGACAATGTTTTTTTGCTCGCAATTTATTGTGGCCGCTACAGCCACTACACAAACTAGTACTGTAGAGCTCATCAGTATAGCAGGCAAGCAGAGAGTGCTATCCCAGAGAATTGCTAAAGACTATCTATACAAGGGTGCAGATGTTGCTGTCAACAAGTCAAATAAACAACTTGCAAAGACACTCAAGGAGTCCAAGTATGTGCAACAAAAGCTCAAAGAGTCTATCACCGATCCCAGGATAGTCAACCTTATATCATTCGTTGAGATGAACTTTCAAGATATATCCGAAAAGACAAAAGAGAAGTTCAATATAGATAATGCACAGTATGTCCTAGACCTTAGTGAGTCTATGCTGGAGGGTAATGAGTACATCATGACATCACTGCAGAAATCATCTGGTGCTACTACCTCAAAGCTCATAGATATGTCAACTAGACAATCCATGCTCTCCCAGAGGATCGCAAAGTACTATATAGCCTATCAGCTAGGTATAAAAGATGATAATACAGTCAATCAGATGAATAAGGCAGTCAAGCTCTTCTCGGAGTCGCATAAGACGCTTATGGCAAACAAGACAAATACTCCTGAGATAAATGCCAAACTAAAGAAAATAGATAGATTATGGGGAGTTGTATATAAGTTTTATCTCGATATAGAGATGGGTGGTTTACCACTTATTGTCTTCAATACTACGGACGATATAACAAAAAGCATGAAAGAGATCACTTCTCTTTATGTTAAATTGAAATAGTGTTAAAAATATTGAGATAAAGGAGAATATCATGAAACTAAATAATAAAGTCAAATCAGTAGCTTTGGCTACTATGTTGAGTCTATCTACTCTCAATGCAGGTGGAGAACAAAATAGCATAAATGCTATATTAGATCTAGGCAAACAGATGTCAAATATGAGAAATATGCTAGAGAGTTATGCTCTTATAGCTACTAAAGTCAGCTATAAGTCACCTGACAAAAGACTACAACAGGGTATAGCAGAGTATGAATCGACCATTGATAGGATGGATAAAAATTTCAAAGATGAAGAGATATCCAATGATGTGAAAATCAGTAGAGAGGCTTGGCAACCTGTCAAGACAGCTTTGCTGACAGCACTCAAAGATAATAATGCCGACAGACTCAAAGAAGAGGGCTTGTATATACATGGCAATATAAGGACAGTCATCAAAGAAATGGAGACTATGAAGAAGTATCTCCTAGAGAAAGAGAAGATCAAAAATGGTGCAGAGCTCAATGCCGCCATAGAGATAGCAGCATCTTCACAAAGACTATCAGCACACTATATGATGAAGATGTGGGATCTTGATGACCCAACCATACAGAAGCATTGGGATAAAGGTGCGAAGATATATGCAGACTCTATCAAGCTACTAAAAGCATCATCATATTACAAAGACCCAGAATTCAAAAAACTACTTGACAATACAGAGACTCAACTCAACTACTTCTTGACTGTCGTGATGTTCGATGGTAAGTTTGTTCCCGTATTGGTACACGACAAAGCACAAAAGGCTTATAAGAGTGCCAACAAGATGGCTGAAATCATACTAGATGGTGGAGCATAGTCTGCTGAAACCCATTCATTTTAATTGGATAATACTAATTGGAATGAGATCAGACAAACATAGTGTACTATCGAAATCATGGCACTAGCCTCAGCTATCATATGAGCGATATAGTTAGGGGGTATTGGTGTCGTGAGCGAAGCGAATGAAAGCTATGTCCCCACATAGTGATCGTTGCCATAGACTGTAACACAGACATATCTCAACCAAGGTCAGGCTATATCAATTCACTCCGCTCCATTACACAAATCATTATCAATAGACCCCCCGACATCATAGGAGGCTGCTTTACACTCTCAGCTATTTAGCCAAAATAAGCTATAATCCATCGTACCCTTTTTGATGATGGGGTAGTGTTCTTCTTTTCATATTGAGTGGGTGGGCTTGAAGCTACGATGTTTTAGCATAGGTAGGGTTATCTCATTTGAAAGGGTACGATATGGAAACCATGTTTTCTGTACTGTTTTTGATACTTGGAAGTATGAGAGTTGCAATTATGTGGCTTGATTATAAAGAGTGTAGAAAGCAAAAGACACAGACTAAGACAAAATAGTCTCACAAGATGATAGGAAAGTTCAGTTCCTATCATTTCTGTGTACCCTTTCTATAATTGTACACAAATAAACTTTGATAAATATAAAAACACAATTTAGATACTCTATCTGCTTCCACTATTTGGATATATAGAAATGATACAGTTAGGGGACATTATAATATGATGCATCCATAGAAAATATACCATTATATTTTTTTTCTAATTTAAATACAAACTCCGATCTGCTTCTAATAGACCATATGAAAGAAGCCTCTGGATTCGACCAACCGCCAAGATATACGATTTTTGGAGAGTTATATATGACTCGCACCTCTGCCGTACAATCTCCACTTTTATGATTCTTTAAAAGATTAAATCTTCTTGACTAAGCTTTCTGAATGAGATGGCTTCAACCTCTCCTCATTTTACAGAAGCTCAAGCACCGTGTCCATCGCTAATCTTTTGGTTGAAAATCAAAGAAAACATAAACCACCCAAATATCATGCTATAATATTATCATGAAAAAAGATACAACTACCAAAGAGACTATCAAAACCATCACTGAAGATATAGCCAAATATATCTTAGAGATTAGAGTAGAAGATATCAAGTTTGTAGACAAAGAACTTCAAAGGGTAGAGAAGAGAGAGGCTGACATAGTAGCCCTATGTAAGATAAATGGCAAAGAGTCTATATTGCATATAGAGATACAAAATAGTAATGACCATACAATGTCAAAAAGAATGCTCAGATACTACACAGATATCAAATTTAGATTTGATAATCTACCTATACACCAGTATCTTATCTACATAGGTAGACCAAAACTATCCATGAGTGACTCTATCATAGAAGAGTCCATAAGCTATAGATACAATATCATAGATATGCACACTATAGATTGTGATAAATTTATAAAGATGGATACACCTGATGCACTAGTACTATCTGTATTATGTGACTTTAAAGGCAAAGATGAGCTTGATATACTTCTCTATATCACGAGAAGATTAGAAGAGCTAACTAAAGACGATGAACATAGACTCGGAAAGTATATGTTGATACTAGAGACACTATCAACCAACAGAGACTTAAAAGAGAAACTAAAGGAGGCAGAAGAGATGCTAAGAGAGATAAAATATGAAGATTTACCTAGTTATGAGATAGGAATGGAGAAGGGGATGGAGAGAGGAATGGAGAGAGGAATGGAGAGAGGATATAGTAATGGGATGTCTGAGGGGCTAACGCAAGGGATTATTGAGACAGCTATTATGATGATAAAAAAATTTAAACTATCAGTAGAAGATGTAGCCAAAGAGCTAAATATATCAATAGATGAGCTAAAGAAGCATTTGAAGTAGATAAATCAATAGGTAGTTTTTATCGCTAAAATAATGCAACTCTCATATACTACAGATCCAATTATTTGTAGCTCTCGCCAAAAAAAGCCCCCATCAAAGACGACAGAGCGGTGATGAGAAAGAAGATGAGGGAGAATGTCACTGCGGTGATGCTGTCTGCTCCTATGATGGAAAAGCCATATAAAAATGTCAGTTCTCTGACTCCTATGCCACCTATACTGATGGGGAGTATCGCTACTACTGATGATACTAGAAATAGCAGTAGATAGTCTACTAGATATATGCCCTCTATGGGTAGTGAGTAGACTATACATAGGGCGGATATTAGCTGTAGTAGTTGTACTGTGAACGCGTAGATGGTAGTGGGGATAAATACGCTCATGAGCCTACTGAAAAATCTCTCTGTCAAGATATAGTTGAGTGGTAGTATGAGGAGTAGAGCTAGTGTCACTAGAGGGGTCAAACTATCAAATATGAGCTTGAAACCGCTAAAAAAGTATAACACTCCTGCGAAAAACAGTAGTGCTACCATACCACTAATGCGGTCTAATAGCAGGGAGCTTATGATGGCTTTGTAGCCTGTGTCGTATCTCTTTTGTAGTAGATATGCTTTGTAGCCATCTCCGCCTATGCCACCTGGTAGAAATAGATTGTAAAACATTCCTATATAGTATAGTTTTAGATTTAACCATTCGCCTAGCCTGATACCTATAGCTCTGAAGTAGTAGTTGAGCCTGAGAGAGCTAGTGATTTTTGATAGATTGAATGCTATAAATGCGGCAAAAACCCACCATAAGTTGGCTCTATTTAGAGTCTCTATCATTTTGGCACTATCTATGTGGCTCCATACATAATATATAGCCCATATGGTTACAGTAGTTTTGACGAGACTTTTTAGGACTCTTTTATGTGTGTTTTTGAGTGCCAATGATTGTCTCTTTGATAGCGTATGGTTTTTTATCTTGTGACTCAAAATAAGTACGCATGATTAGCTCTGCTAAAAAACCTGTGGTGATGAGCTGTATACCTGCTAAGACCAATACGATACCTAGGGTTAGTAGTGGGCGGTGACCTATGTCGTTGCCGAGTAGCTTGAGTATCAGTAGATAAAAGTTGATAAATACTCCAGGTATAAAAGTGAAGAGACCCAAAGTGCCAAATAAGTGCATAGGTTTGGCTCTATACTTTTGCATAAATAGCATGAGCATCAAGTCGCTGACGACACGAGAAGTTCTGCCTATGCCGTATTTGGAGACACCATGGGTGCGTGCATGGTGCTTGACATCCATTTCGGTAATTTTGGCTCCATATATCTTTGCCAATACAGGTATAAATCTATGTAACTCTCCATATAGCTCCAGATTTTTGGCTACATTTTTGGTAAAAACTTTGAGTGTGCATCCATAATCGCTGATATATACACCTGTAGAGCGACGGATGATATAGTTGGCTATCTTGCTAGGTATCTTTCTAAGGAACATGCCATCTTGTCTCTTGAGCCTTCTGCCTGCTACTACATCCCAGTCCTCTGACTCTAGCTTCTCTATCATAGGTAGTATATCTGTAGGGTCGTTTTGCAAATCACCATCTAGTGTCACTATGAGTTCGCCATTGGCACTCTCAATGCCTGCTGCCATAGCGGTCGTCTGACCATAATTGCGATTAAATACTACGATCTTCGTATTTTCTCTAGCTAGCCTGCTCGCTTCTGCTACAGTATCATCACTAGAGCCATCGTCTACGAGTATCAACTCATACTCTATATGCTCATCTAGTGCTTCATATATAGACTCTAGTAGTGGCTCTATGTTGTCTCTCTCGTTCATCACGGGGATTACTACAGATAGTTTCATCTATTTTTCCTTTTGTTGGAGTTTATACCCTTGCTTACTTTATCTGTTTCCACTATTTGGATATATGGAAACGATACTACGATAGGGGTCTGGTGATTTGTGATGCGTGGAGCGTAGCGGAATGCACCGCAATCGCCTGACCTCGATTACACTGCAATACCGTTATGCTACAGTCGAGGTCAGGTGACAACGATTCACTTCACTTCGTTATGCAAATCATTGTC
>WFMX01000031.1 GCA_015488875.1 Campylobacterota bacterium
AGGCACTCACACCACCCATAGTAGGATCTGTAAGCACCGAGATAAATGGTAGACCTTTTTGGTGTAGTCGGTTGAGTGCTGCTGATGTCTTACTCATCTGTAGTAGCGAGAATGTACTCTCCTGCATCCTAGCACCGCCACTAGCAGATACTATGATGAAACCACACTCTTTCTCTATGGCCCTGCCTATAGCTCTCACTATCTTTTCGCCCTCTACTGAGCCTAGGCTACCTCCCATAAAGGAGAAGTCGAAGACTACCAACTCCACTAGCTCACCATCTATGGTACAGCTACCACTCACCACAGAAGAACTCTTGCCAGTTTTGCTCTTGCCCTCTTCTATCCTCTTCTTGTAGCTCTTTTTGTCTATAAACTTAAGCGGATCGACTGGAGTCAAAGTATCGTCATACTCCACGAAAGTCCCCTCATCAGCGAGAATAGATATCCGCCTATTGGCATTTATCCTTAGGTGATGGTTACATTTTGGGCATACATTATCTTTACTCTCTACCTCTTTGTAATACATCAACGCTTGACACTTATGACATTTGACCCAATGGCTAGGTGCTTCCTCTACAGTAGACTGCTTCTTCATGCTACCAAACAGATTACCAAAATTCATCAATTATCCTTTATTCATATTTAATGACTCTCTCACTAGGGAGTCTATCTTGTCAGCTATATCTTTATCTTTTGATACTATAACATAATCCTCTTCAACTATCACCGTGAGATCTTCACAAAGTGCCAAACCTGCAACAAAATCATATATCCTATACGAACCCACAAAGAGTAGATAATTTACTGTCCTAGCATAAGCTAGAGATAGTGCCACCGCACCAGGTGTCCGAAATTTCAAATCCAAACTATCTAGCTTTGAGACTATCTCTGGATGAGCATATGCCTTTTCAAATAGTCCTATGTGTGCATTGGGTGCTACTATAGGTTCTCTATAGTTGGTATCAAAAAGTTTTCCTTGCCGTAGTGGTCTTTCCAACTCTTTGAAAAAGATATCACCATTGGCTAGATTGCAAACTATGGCACTATCTAAGATACCATCTGCACCGATCTTGGCTACTGATGTACCAAAGTATGGGAAATTAGATAGTGCGTTGGAGCTGCCATCTATAGGGTCTATGATGATAATATGGCTACCATCTCCTATCGTGCCAGATTCCTCAGACTCTATCTTGCCAAAGCTACCTAAATGTTTGACAAATATAGACTCTGCCCATAGGTCAAGCCCACTACTTACATCACCGCCAGCACCTACACTACTCATATGATAGTAGCTCTCTTCGTAGCTATCTTTCAGCTTCATAGCTATCTCTTCATTGGCTTGGATACAAGAGAGTAGAAAGCTATTTTTCATATCAGACTATCAGCTTTTTGGCTATAGCCTTTGCTGCATCTCTACCATCACGAACTGCCGTCACTACAAGATCAGCACCTCTATGGCAGTCACCACCTGCATAGATGCCTGCAGTAGTGGTCTCATAGTTCTCATCGACTAATATACCACCCCACTTGTCCGTCTCTATGCCATTTGATGCCAAGAAAGGATAGTCTACAGAGTCAAAACCAAGTGCAAATATGACGATATCTGCATCTATCGTATACTCACTTCCAGCTATCTCTTCAACCCTCTGTCGTCCGCCTGCGTCAGGAGAGCCGAGCTTTGTCTTGATCATCTCTAGTGCTATCACCTTGCCATCATCGTTGAGTATCAGCCTCTTAGGTGATGAGTGGAATTCAAACTCTACACCCTCCTCTTTGGCATTGATGTACTCTTTGCGACTTCCTGGCATGTTGTGAGCATCTCTACGATATAGACATTTGATACTTTTGGCTTTTTCTCTCAGTGATGTACGGACACAATCCATAGCGGTATCACCACCACCTATCACCAGCACTTTTCGCTCTCTGACATCTATGTCTAACTCTCTAGGCTCATCAAATATCTTCTTTTGTATAGTCGTCAAGAAATCCATAGCTAGATAGACATTGGGTGCATTCTCTCCATCTAGTCCTGACTTGCGTCCTTTTGTAGCACCCACACCTATGAATAGTGCATCAAACTTCTCTGCTAACTCTTCAAATGCTATATCGCTACCGACCTCTACACCTTGGTGGAAGATAGCTCCAGCCTCTTTGAGTAGCTTCACTCTTCTCTCTACGATATGCTTGTCCAGCTTGAAACCAGGTATCCCATAGGTGAGTAGCCCCCCTGCTCTATTTTGCTTGTCAAATATCTCTACACTTATACCCTCTCGCAACAAGAATGTAGCGGCAGATAGTCCAGCTGGTCCAGCACCTATGATTGCCACCTTTTTATCTATCTGATTCTCAGAAAATGTTGGCTTCAGTCCTCTTTTGAACCCCTCTTCATTGATGAATGTCTCTACTGAACCTATGGTGATAGCACCATGACCATCGTTGAGAGTGCATGAGCCTTCACATAATCTATCATGAGGGCATATCCTACCCATCACTTCGGGGAATGGAGATGACTCATTCGACAGAGCAAAGGCGAACTCTAAATCATTGTGTGCAGTAGCTTTGAGCCACTGTGGTATGAAATTGTGTAGTGGACAGCCATTGTGACAGTATGGATCACCACACTGTATACATCTATCTGACTGCTCACCTGCTTTTTGTGGCTTGAAGACTTCATATATCTCATCGAAATCTTTAGTCCTCTCTACAACATCTCTCTTTTTAGCGTCTATTCTCTCTAGGTCAAAAAATCTAAGCATACTACTCTCCCTCCTCTATCTTGAGAGGTCCTTTCATATCTTTTGGTCTTATCATCCAAAAGTTACGAATCTCTATTCTGAAGTTATCTACTATCTTTTTGGCTTGCGTACTCTTTGTCTCGTTAT
Organism: Campylobacterota bacterium; assembly: GCA_015488875.1. Lineage (GTDB taxonomy): Bacteria > Campylobacterota > Campylobacteria > Campylobacterales > Sulfurovaceae > SZUA-451. The sequence goes on from WFMX01000031.1 coordinate 2,883, forward strand.
AATAATCTTTGAGTAGCTTTTTGAGATAGTATCTCTCTATATCTGTATCCTCTGTATCTATCCGTCTAGCTTCGACCAACTCTTGGTTGACATTTTCTACCAACTCGTGATCTGTATCGTATACAAATGCTATACCACCTGTCATACCAGCACCGAAGTTGACACCAGTTTTGCCTAGTATCACTACAACACCACCTGTCATATATTCACAAGGATGATCTCCAGTACCCTCCACTATCGCTATGGCTCCAGAGTTTCGTACTGCAAATCTCTCACCAACTTGACCGTTGATATATAGCTTGCCACCAGTCGCACCATATAGACAAGTGTTACCGCCCAATGAAAATTGAGGACCATTTTTATCAGCTGTGATGACTATGCGTCCACCATTCATCCCCTTGCCTATATAGTCATTACCTGCGCCATTGACATGTAGACTCACGCCATTGATGAGGAATGCACCTAGTGATTGCCCTGCTGTACCATTTAACTTGATATCTATAGTACTGCATGGGAGACCTTTGTCACCATAATATTTGGCTATCTCGCCAGATATCCTAGCACCAAAACTTCTGTTTAGATTGGATATACTCTTCTCTACTATGATAGGATCGTTTGGATTTTTGATAGCCGACATCACCTCTGCTAGTATCTCTTTCTCGTACTCATTTTGATCATATGGTTCATTGAATGGCACTTCTCTAGTGTTTGTACCATCTAGTTTGTAGAGGAGCTTGTCAAATGAGAACTTCTTGGCAAACTCATCATCTATCATCTTCAATAGATCGTTTTTACCTATGATCTCTTCAAGTGAGTTATATCCCAACGATGCGAGTATCTCTCTGACATCTTCCGCAAGTAGCGTGAAGTAGTTGACGACTCTATCTACAGAACCCTCATAATACTCTCTGAGCTTCTCCTCTTGGGTCGCTATACCTACACTACATCTGTTCATATGGCATATTCTAAGTATCTTGCACCCTATGACCGTCAATGCAGCTGTACCAAATGCATAAGACTCTGCACCCAATATAGCCGCTTTGACCACATCCAGACCAGTCTTGAGTCCACCATCTGTCTCTAGCTCTACTTGACCTCTGAGATTGTTGGCTTTGAGTGCATTGTGTGCCTCTATGAGCCCTAGTTCCCAAGGATTGCCTGTAAACTTGATAGATCCTATAGGAGCAGCACCTGTACCACCATCTGCACCCGAGATGATGATCTTGTCAGCATACGCTTTGGCTACACCTGCCGCTATGGTACCTACACCTGCTGTTGATACTAGCTTGACTGCTATTCTAGCCTCTGGATTGACCTGCTTGAGGTCAAATATAAGCTGAGCCAAATCCTCTATGGAGTAGATATCATGGTGAGGAGGTGGAGATATGAGTGTCACGCCTGGCATAGTATGTCGTAGTCTAGCTATAAGCGGACTCACCTTGGAACCTGGTAGCTGACCACCTTCACCTGGTTTTGCACCTTGTGCTACCTTGATCTGTAGCTCCTCTGCAGAACGCAGATATGCAGGTGTGACACCAAATCTACCTGATGCTACCTGCTTGATCTTTGAGTTTTTGATAGTACCAAATCTTACTGAATCTTCTCCGCCTTCACCTGAATTGCTCTTGCCACCTATGGTATTCATAGCTTCAGCAAGACACTCATGTGCCTCTGGAGAGATAGATCCTAGACTCATAGCCGCCGATGAAAATCTCTTAAATATCTCAGATAGTGGCTCTACATCATCTACTGATATAGCATCCCTGTCGCTTTCAAGATCAAAGAAATCACGGATAAACTTTTTGTCTCTACCATTTACCATAGTTTTGAGCTCTTCAAAGTCCTCTTTTTTGCCACTCTTGGATAGTTCATGCATGGCATGTACTGTAGCAGGTGAGAAGTCGTGAAACTCAGCACCATCTAAGTATTTGTAGTATCCACCTATATTTAGAGGGAATATTCTGTTTGTAGTCTCTTTGGCATACGCCTCATTGTGGACTATCAATATCCTCGCCTCTATATCGCTATAGTCCAAGCCTTTGAGCATAGCATAAGCGTCAGGGAAACACTCATCCACTATCTCGCTACTGAGTCCTATCACATCAAATAGGCTAGAGTTTCTATAACTTGATATGGTAGAGATACCCATCTTTGACATCACTTTAAGTAGACCAAAGTTGATAGCTTTTCGTACCTTTTTGAGTACAGGTGCTAGATCTATATCCTCATCTCTTCTCTGCATCATCATAGCGACTGTTTGGTAAAACATATATGGGTATATCGCTGCTGCACCAAATGCTATGAGAGATGCTGCCATATGAGAGTCATACATTTCACCTGTGACCGCTATGATGCTGACTAGGTGTCGGACACCTTTTTCGAGCAACTTTTGGTTGAGTCTAGCCACCACCATCAGCATAGGCATAGTCATCTGCTTAGCATTGAGACCTCGATCATCTAGTATGATGGTTCTGATGCCACTCTCCGCTACATCATCAGATATAGTCTCTACTAAGTCATTGAGAGTAGTTCTTAAGTCACTTCTAAATGTTGTGTTGTATGATTTGGCTTTATAACTAGCATCATATTTTGGATCTTTTGGATCACCAAACTGTTTGAGTATCTCTAATTTCTCTAGTGATAGTATAGGTGAGACTGTTTTGAGTCTCTTTGCATGTTCTGCATCATCTGCAAGTATATTTCTCACTTCACCAAAACCTGTATTGAGACTCATGACAACTCTCTCGCGGATAGGGTCTATAGGTGGATTGGTCACTTGTGCAAATTTCTGCTTGAAAAAGTCAGAAAAGTTTCTCTGTTTTTGAGAAAAACAGGCTAGAGGTGTATCATCACCCATAGATGCCGTCGCTTCTTTGCCCTCTTTGACCATAGGCTCTATCACCTGTTCCAATACCTCTAGGGTAATATTGAAGTATCTCTGCTTGGCCTCCATACTCTTTTTGTCGAGTGTATTTATAGTAGAAAATGGATCATCCATATACTCTTGGAGATATACCATATTTTCATTCATCCACTCAGCGTATGGCTCTCTACTCTTAAGGTACTCATCTATATCGTTACTTTTGAGTACTGTACCATACTTGAGATCTATACCCATCATCTCACCTGACTGAAGTCGTCCTCTCTCCACTATCTCATCTTCTGGGGTCTCAAGTACTCCATACTCTGAACTTATGAGAAGTCTATTGTCTGTAGTGATGATGTATTTGGATGGTCTCAAACCATTCCTATCTAGTACACAACCTATATATCTGCCATCTGTCATACTCACAGCTGCTGGTCCGTCCCATGGCTCAAAGCATGTGCTTGTATACTCATAAAATGCCCTAAGTTCTGCATCCATATGTGGAGCATTTTGCCATGGTGATGGAAGTACCGATCTAGCTGCCTTGAAGAAGTCTACCCCATTGACACGGAGAAACTCGAAAAAGTTATCGAGGCTCGCAGAGTCACTCATACCATCTTGGATGATAGGGAAGAGTCTATTTAACTCCTCATCTGTAAATACATCACTTTTGATATCTTTGAGTTTGGATGCCACATTGAACCTATTTGCCTCTACAGAGTTGATCTCACCATTGTGTGCTATCATCCTGAATGGCTGTGCAAGTTTCCATTGTGGTAGCGTATTTGTAGAAAATCTTTGGTGAAAGAGACAGAAAGATATCTCAAATTTCTCATTTGACAAATCCCTATAGAACTCTTTGATGTGAGTAGGCATCACTAGACCCTTGTATGAGACCACTGTCGTAGAGAATGAAGCTATATAGAACTCTTCACTACTTTTGAGTCTATTCTCTATCTCTTTGCGGGACAGATAGACAAGGGCATCAAATCTTCTGCTACCCATCAAGCTATTTGGTGCTACAAATATTTGTGTGATATTAGGTAGAGTTTCTATAGCTTGTTCACCAAGTGCATCAGTATCTATGGGTACTTGACGACTGTACAGTACTCTCAAATCATTGCTTTCGCATATCTCCTTGATGGTATCAAAATCTTTTGTATCCCTACTAAACACCATCGCTACAGCATAAATATCAGGCAATGCAATACCCTCTTTTTTTGCTTCATTGATAAAAAAATTCTTTGGTATAGAGAGTAGTAGTCCACTACCATCTCCAGTCTTGCCATCAGCAGCTATCGCACCTCTATGCATCATGCGTGATAGCGATGTGATAGCATCTTCCAAGTTTCTATGTGATGGGGTGTTATCTATGGATGCCAAAAGTCCAAATCCACAGTTATCTTTAAATGAGGTAAAGAGATCTCTCATAAGCCAACCTTATATTTTAGTTTGCTAGGTCATTCTAAGTTGGGTTACTTAAATACGCCTAGAAATGGCTAGGATTATACTGAAAAGTTGGTTAAAGATAGGTAAAGCTTCACATTCTTCTTTTAAGTTTTTAATTTTGTTTTTACATCTATCAAGTTATTGTATATTTCTATTGCTTCGGGAGTAGGTTCAAGAACAGTGTCTTTATTC
>WFMX01000032.1 GCA_015488875.1 Campylobacterota bacterium
CTTCAAACTAGCTGTAGCTACTAATGCCTACAGAAACTCCACCGTAGAGTCACTTACATATCTAGGGATATATCACCTCTTTGATACTATATCATGTTATGATGATGTCAAGAGAGGCAAGCCACATCCCGATATGTTACTAGAGATATTGGATATACTTGATATATCGGCAGAAGAAGCCATATTTGTAGGTGATGGCGAGAGAGATGAGATGGCATCACAAAGAGCAGAGATAGAGTATATTATGGTGGATTGGGGTTTTAGTGAACATCAAAATGCCATCACAAGTGTAGATAGATTGTTCAAAGAGATAAAAGAGAGAAGACAATAAAACATGGCAAAGAAAAAGAAAAAAGCACTGATAAAACTAAATAACAAGATAAGAAACTACTTCAACGGTGAAGCGTTTGATGAGGGCATAACGACTCTTGATGATGACAAGCTCGTAGAGTTGAGTATGCTACTAGAGCTTGAACTATCCACGCTATATAGAGATGAACTCATTAGGTCGCTCCGTAGAGCGTGGAGTGAGGGTGGATATGTAGATAGAGAGAAGATAGTCAAATATCTAGTATCAGATAGTGCAGATATTTCTGTGATACAGAGTCAAAAACCACTAGATAAGGTAGATAAGATACTGCTGATATTGGAAAACATAGAGCATACAAAAGATGAAGAGAGTAGAGTATTGGAGTCGTTTATAGATACCAAAAGCTCCAAGATCACAGTAGAAAAGATAGAGCAGAAACTACACTATATACGCCTGCAAAAGAGGATCAAGATACTAGAAGAGCAAGCAAGCGTATCTCTGACTACACTCAATGAGATGGAGTTTTACCATAGCTATAGATTTGAGATGAGAGATATAGACTTTAGTAAAAATCTACTCACCATCTCAGCCCCTATAGAGCTAGAAGAGCTTTGGGATAGTGATGATGAGAGTATCGTAGAGCATATGCTCAAAGTCAAAGAGCAACATATCATAGATAAACAAAAAGAGATAGATGAGTTTATAGAGTCTCTATCCAAAGAACATAAATGGCTTACGCAAGAGCAGATAATAACACAAATCAAGAGAATGCCTCCAGAGGTAGAACTCTACTATATACCTATAGATATAGAGCTACTAGAGTCTATCGTGAAGGGTATAGATGACAACTATTGGCTATTTGAGAGTAGTGAGCATTTCATCATAGAGAGGACAAAGAGTACCATACTATATGGTGAAGATATAAGTTATAATATATCTGTCTCATATACCAAAGATGTACTATATAGTGACATATGGAGATCTGTAGAGTTACCCATCGCCAATGATTTGGATCAGATAGATAGTGAGTTTCACTCTCATTTCAAATTATCTATAGATTCTCTCTTTGATCATTTGGTAGAACTCTCTGCTGGATTAGATATCCCTATATCCAAGATAGAGTCCATCATAGTAGAGTTTGTAGCACCACAGATCAAAACTTCTCAAACACTAAAGATCAAAGAGAAAAGCAAAAGACGCATACTCTACCACTTTGGCGAATATCTCAAACCTATCAAAGAGCAGAAGATGAGAGAGGAGCTACTAGCCAAGACCATCAGAGATTTCAAAAATCTATTTCCACTCGCTAGATCGCTCAAAAGAGAGATAGTTTTCCATGTAGGACCTACCAATAGTGGCAAGACATATGAAGCACTCAGGGAGCTGAAGAGTGCAGATACAGGGTATTATCTTGCACCACTTAGGCTATTGGCTCTTGAGGGTTATGAGAGTCTCAAGGCAGATGGGGTGGCTGTCTCTCTCATCACAGGAGAAGAGGAGATCATAGATGAAGAGTCTACACATATATCATCGACTATAGAGATGCTCAATGGCTCTATAGATGTAGAAGTGTGCGTGATAGATGAGATACAGATGATAGACGATAGAGATCGTGGCTGGGCATGGGCCAATGCACTCATAGGAGTAGCCGCCAAAAAGGTGATACTCACAGGATCGTCAAATGCACTCACTGCCGTTAGGGAGCTGTGTCAATACCTCGAAGAGCCACTAGAGGTAGTAGAGTTTGAGAGGAAAAATCCATTGGTTGTATTGCCACACAATACCCCACTAGAGAAGGTAGAGAAGCAGAGTGCTATAGTGGCATTTTCACGCAAAGATGTACTATCTCTCAAGCAACAGCTCTCTACCAAACACAGAGTATCCGTAGTATATGGCAACCTATCTCCAGAGGTTCGCCGCGAAGAGGCTAGGCGATTTCGTGAGGGCGAGAGTGATATACTTGTGGCTACAGATGCTATAGCCATGGGTCTAAACCTACCTATCAAGACTATACTATTTGCCAAAGACAATAAATTTGATGGACTCAGAAGACGAGAGCTGACACCATCAGAGGTACTACAGATATCGGGCAGGGCAGGACGATATGGACTAGAAGAGTGCGGATATATAGGTGCATTAGATAGCAGTGCCATCAAGACTATAGAAAAGCAGTTTTATACCCCACTTACAGATATCAAATTGCCATTTAGTGTCATGGCAAGCATGGAGCATGTGGAGTTGATAGGTGAGATACTACAGAGTGACAACTTAGTGGATATATTGGAGTTTTTCGCCGACAATATGGAGTTTGACGGACCATTTAAAGCGGCAAATATAGACTCCATGCTAGAGATAGCCTCCATAGTCGATGAGTATGAGCTAGATATCCGTACTAGATACCATCTCAGCTGTGCACCAGCTAGTATATCATCACCATATATAGAGTCTACATTTCATAGATACATACGCAACATAGAGAAGCAATCGGAGGTACTCTATATCCCACCTAGAGATTTGCCTGCATTTGCACAGACCAATGATATGTTGCTCAATGCCGAAGATAGAGTCAGAGAGATATCTCTATATCTATGGCTATCATTTAAGTTTCCAGACTACTTCCGTGATACGCAAAAGGCCATAGAGTCCAGAGTGAGACTCAACCAATATATAGAAAACTCCCTACAAAAAGGCTATTTTGTCAAAAAGTGTCGCAAGTGTGGCAAAGTGCTTGATTTTAGCTATAGATTTTCTATATGCGATAGCTGTTTTAGAGGTGGAGGAGCTGGTAGATATAGGGGCAAGAGACGAGATAGTAGAAGTGGCGACAAACGATATAACGACAAGAAAAAAGGTCAAAGCAGATACAAATAATAGAAATGGTAGGGGTCTAACATGGTAGGGGTCTGGTGATAATGATA
>WFMX01000033.1 GCA_015488875.1 Campylobacterota bacterium
GTATATAATAAAAAGGATATTATTATGAAACGAATAATCATACCCTCGTTAATCTGTAGCAATCTATTGTTGGCGAAGACAACTTCGCTGAAATCATCTCTACTGCATAGTGGTAGCAGAGAGAGTGTCACTTTAGGCATCAGCTTTGATGGTCAGCATAGAGTAGAGAAGGGTGATACTATAGCATCTATAGCAAAAAAGTATCATATATCTGCAAACAAACTAAAGAGTGCAAATCATCTAAAGAGTAATAAATCTCTAAAAATAGGCAAAAATATCCAAGTGCCAGGCACAGGCATAGGTGGTAAGAGTATATTTGGAGGCAGTAACTTCTCTAGTGGAGGGTCAAGTAAACCACTACTAGCAGAAGCCAAGAAGTATCTAGGCATCAAATATGTATGGGGGGCAGATGGTCCTACACAATTCGACTGCTCTGGCTTCACCAAATATGTATGCAATAAAAATGGCATCAAAATCCCTAGAAAATCAAGCATGCAAGCAAAAGTAGGCAAAAAGATAGCTAGAAACGATCTGCGAGCTGGTGATCTCATATTTTTCGATACATCCAAAGATCATAATGGTACTGTAAACCACTGTGGAATATACCTAGGTAACAATAAATTCATACACGCAAGCTCACTATACAAGAAAGTAACGGTATCAAAATTGAAGAAAAACTTTTATGAATCAAGATTTCAGTGGGGTAGAAGAGTAAATTAGTGTCAACTTAGTACGCTTTAAGTGATAATAAGATAAAATCGCGTCCTAAAACTGCAAAGGTCAATAGCTTTTGGAGAATCAAATCGAATAAGGAGATATGTCATGAAAAGAACATACCAACCCCACAATACACCGAGAAAAAGAACACACGGATTTAGAACAAGAATGAAAACTAAAAACGGTAGAAAAGTACTATCGGCTAGAAGAGCAAAAGGCAGAAAAAGATTAGCTGTATAAAACATTTTACTCGGTTGAAAACCAGTAAAGAGTTTGATAGCGTTTATAAAAACGCAACAAAAACATGGCATACACCCTATTTCGTACTCTTTTATAAATCATCCAAAGAGTACAAAGTAGGATTTGTAGCAAGTAAAAAATTGGGTAATGCCGTTCACCGAAATAGAGCTAAGCGTCTATTGAGAGCTCATTTTATTGAAAATATTGTCTGTATAAGGAGTGGTCATTTTGTGCTAGTCGCAAAACCTGCCCTTTTGGATAAAGATTTTCAAGAGATAAAAAAAGCCTATATAAATGCACTTAAAAAGTGTTCTGCATTCCAACAATCAACATAATCAGAGTCATGGCTAAGAAGTAGTGATGACACAAAAGGTATTACATTGGAACAATTAGATCTTCAAAAGCGACTTATTATCGCATTGGCTCTATCATTTTTGGTCTTTGCTGGATCAAGCTATTTTATGAAACCACCACAGAAGCAGCAACTATCCCAAGAGCAAAACAAAACAGAGCAAAATCAAGCACCAACAGCAACGATAACAGACAAGAGCATAGCCAAATCCACACCAATAACATCTACTACCAATACGGCTAAAGCTCCTACAGAAGATAACAGTAGCATACTCTCTATCATTTCTACCCCATCTTCACGGATAACCATAGATACATTTGGTCGTATATCTCAAGTAGTACTTACAGAAGATAAGTATAGAGATGATGAGGGCAATAACTTGAAACTATTTGACGCGACTGCCGTCAAACCATTGGAGATTCGTTTTTCAGATGCAAAGATCAATGATGAGGCATTCAAGACACCTTATGAGACATCTTCAGCATCTATACATGCACCCGATAAGCTCACATTGACTCAGAAACTTACTGACTTGACTATTACAAAAGAGATCGCTTTTGATAGTAGCGGACATTACAAAATCACTGTAAAGACATCAAAACCTGTCGACTACTTCATCACTACAGGTCATAGACCGATAGCCGACACTTCCAAATATATGATAGCCAAAGGTGCATTGGTAAAAAGCGGAGACAATATACTCACAACTATAGAGGATGGAAAAGCCGAAGGTGACGAAAGTTTCAAAGGTGTGAAATTTGTATCTGCATTTGACAGATACTACGCATCTGTACTCTATGACCTTGACAACGGTCTTGATGTCACTATCTCGAAAGACAAAGGTGACGATCCGCTTATATTTGTACATGGTAATAGTGATCTCAGTATGGATGGCTACATAGGAGCAAAAGAGTATAAAGTACTCGACTCACTTAGTCCTGAATTGACAGATGTTATCGAATATGGTTGGTTCTCATTTCTCTCAAAGCCATTCTTTGCTGTGATTGTATGGATACATGGATTTATAGGCAACTGGGGCTGGGCTATCATACTCTTCACACTACTTGTCAAGATCATCCTGTTTCCTCTCTCATACAAGGGTATGATGTCAATGCAAAAACTCAAAGATTTGGATCCTAAGATGAAGGAACTCAAAGAGAAGTATGGAAAAGATCCACAAAAGATGAATATGAAGACGATGGAGATGTACAAAAAGCATGGGGCCAACCCTATGGGTGGGTGTCTACCTATGCTACTACAGATACCAGTCTTTTTTGCACTATACCGAGTACTTCTAAATGCTGACGAACTCCAAGGGGCATCTTGGATATTATGGATAGACGATCTCTCAAAGATGGATCCATACTATGTATTGCCTATACTTATGGGTGCATCTATGTTCTTACAGCAAAAGATTACACCTAGCAATATAACAGATCCACTGCAAGAGAAGATATTTAAATTTTTCCCTCTGATAATGACATTCTTTTTTGTCACATTCCCATCAGGTCTTGTACTCTATTGGATCACGAACAATATACTATCTATAGCACAGCAGTACTATATAAACCTAGCATACGAAAAGCACAAAGAGACTCAAAGAGTAGCACACGAGAATGAAAAGGAGAGTTGATGAAAAAGATAGAAGCACCTACCCTTGAAGATGCTTATGAGATGGCCGCTAGAGAGCTATCTTGTTCCATCACAGAGCTTAGCTATGAAGTGATACAGAGACCATCCAATGGCATAATGGGCATGTTTAAGAAAAATGCAATCATCGTAGCAGAATGCAACAGAAGTCAAAACAATGAAGCTCCCAATAGCCATACAAGAAGAGATACAACAAGAAGAGCTCAAGCCACTCAATCTAGGAATAGTGACATATCTCATAAAACAGTAGAGAGTATAGTCGCAGAAGAGATCATAGAAGAGGTCTTGACATCTGAGAAGAGTTTCCAAAGCTCTAAATCAGAAAATATAAAGATAGTACCCAAGCAGGATAGACCTCAAACGAATAGAACAAAAGAGAGAGTCAAAAATAGACTAAATAAGGCACTCATAGAGCAAGATGATGCAGTGAATGATAGCTTCTATACAAAAAAAGATATAGATGTAGAGAGGCAAACGGAAACAGCAAAAACAACAACAGAACAAAAAGAAGAGATAGTTACAGCCAAAAGACCAGAGAACAACAATCTGGAGCTAGCAGAGAAGATAGAGAGTGAACTATCTGAGCTACTATCGCACTTGTGCCTCAATATAGACACTATAGAGGTAGATGTAGTTGACGATACTGCATTGATATTTATAGATGGTGATGATGCAGCACTTCTCATAGGCAAAGAGGGCTATAGATACAATGCTCTCTCATATATGCTATTCAATTGGCTACATGGAAAGCATGACCTCTACATCAAGCTAGAAGTAGCACAGTTTATAACAACCCAACAAGAGATGATCAAAAATCATATAAAACCTGTCATAGAGTATGTCAATATCAATGGTAGGGGCAAGACTAGACCTCTTGATGGTATATTGGTTCAGATAGCATTGGAGCAGCTCAGAGCAGAGTTTCCAAATAAATATGTAGCTATCAAGACAGGTAGAGATGGTCGTAAATTTGTAATCATCAACGAGTTCAATAACAAAAACAATGCGTGATACCATAGTAGCCATAGCTACAGCACATGGTGTATCATCTATCTCTATCATTAGATTGAGTGGGATAGATGCTATCGATATAGCCAAAAAAATTTCCAAAAAATCCCTTATTACCCCTAGAGAAGCCCTATTGACATCTATATATAATCATGAAGATATACTTATAGATCGAGCTATCATGATATATTTTCAATCGCCCAAAAGCTTCACAGGCGAAGATATAGTAGAGTTCCAATGTCATGGCGGTATGATAGTGGCACAAGAGGTGCTAGATAGTGCAAAAATATATGGTGCTAGACTAGCAGAGCCTGGTGAGTTCTCCAAGAGAGCTTTTCTCAATGGCAAGATGGACATGACCGAAGCCGAAGCAACCGCAAAGTTGATAGAAGCAAAGAGTCTAGATGCAGCTAAGATATTGGCAAAACAGCTCAAAGGTGAATTGAGGGAGTTTATAGATGAGAGTCGTGACCTACTCCTGCATGCACTTGCATACTCAGAGGTGATGATAGATTATGCCGAAGAGGATATACCAGATGATATCATAGAGAGTATCATGGTCAAGATAGATAAACTAAGTAGCCAAATCACAAATATAGTAGATAGTAGCCATAGACGCAGAGGGCTTATAGATGGTTTCAAGGTAGCCATAATCGGCAAACCAAATGTAGGAAAAAGCTCTCTACTCAATGCTCTATTGAGCTATGAGAGGGCTATAGTGAGCGATATAGCAGGTACTACTAGGGACACTATTGAGGAGCAGGTACGCATAGGCTCGCATATCATCCGATTAGTCGACACAGCAGGTATCAGAGACTCAGATGATACCATAGAGCAGATAGGAATATCACGATCTATCAGTTCACTGAAAGAGGCGGATATAGTCATAGCACTATTTGATGGTAGTAGAGAGTATGACAGAGAGGACCAGCAGATCATATCACTACTCACAGATATATCAGATAAGGAGATCATCGTAGCGATAAACAAGAGTGATTTGCCACAGGTATTTGATATAGATGATATAAGTTTAGCAAAACCCATCAGAGTAAGTGCCACTATGGGATTTGAGAAACTTACCAATCATTTGGAGATGACATTGGATAGTGTAGGCAATGATGAAGAGTTGATGCTTATATCTGCTCGTCAGATAGATGCTGTAGAGGCTACAAAGAGAGATATAGAGAGTGCCAAACGACCTCTCATAGATGGAGAATTAGAACTTTTTTCATACTATATGCAAGATGCTATCAAATCTATATCGTCCATATCCAAGCCATATGATAGCGAAGAGATACTTGACAAAATGTTTGGTGAGTTTTGTTTAGGTAAATAGGATATAATTATGCACGAATATAAAAGGAAATACATGTTAAAGAATATTTTTATGGTGACAATGGTATTGGTCTCTATATCGTTTCTCACAGGATGCGTAGGACAGCCAAAAGTAAGCGATAGCAAATCTAATGGCGATAGTGGCACTCTATGGGCGGAAAACAAAAATGTAGATGCCGACGAGAATGACAATGTAGATGTGTCGGACTTAGACAAAGAGGTGACAACTGGAGATGGTACTATAGCAGGAGAGTCTATGGCTAGGATCCCATTTCCTGTCGGTGAGTACTCTCAGCTAGCAAGAACAGGCAAAGGAACTATACAAGGTACTATATACTTGCAAGATGCATATGGCACCAAGATAGCGGGTGAAAAGAGGCGACTATATCTCAATCCTGTCACAAGCTACTCAAAACAGTGGTATGAAAAGAGCTATCTCGGTGGATACAAGATGGGCAAAGCAGACTCAAGACTCTTCAACTATCTCAAATTTACATCATCTGACGAGAATGGTGCATTCGCATTTTATGGAGTTCCATCGGGAAGATATTATCTCATAGGTACTGTAAACTGTGCAGCCAAATGTGGGTATGGTGAAAATAGAAACATTCGCATCGCCACAGAGGTATTTATAAACGGCAATCAAGTAATAGAGCAAGATCTAAGTAAAGGTATCTAATATAACATTTATATATATGGAGAAACTAAGTGATACATAATATAATAAAAAGAACATTATCTCTACTCGTCATCACAATATTGGCTATGTATGTCAGTGGCTGTGCATCAAAGAAATATAAAAAAGGCACACCTGCCACTATGAAAGATTATCATGTGAGAGGAAAGCACTACTACCCTACATATGTCAAATTGGGTCAAAAGATGAGAGGTATCTCAAGTTGGTATGGACCAAACTTTCATGGAAAAAAGACTTGTAATTGTGAAAGTTACAACATGTATGCTAGTACAGCAGCACACAAAACTTGGCCAATGAATACCATGGTCAAAGTAACAAATCTGCAAAATGGCAAGAGTACGATAGTTCGCATCAATGATAGAGGTCCATTTGTTAGAGGTAGGATTATTGATTGTAGTTACAAGGCAGGGAAAGAGATAGGTTTGGACAAGATGGGAATTGCCAAAGTTCAGATAGAAGTCGTAGGTTTCAAAGGCAAAGTATATAGTGCGTCCGATGTCAGAAAGATACCAAAAGCAGAGCAAAAGGTTAGATTGACAGACTTCGGCATACAGGTAGGAGCATTCAAACGATTTGCTGGAGCAGAGATATATAGGATAAGACATTCTAGAATCGACAGAAAATATCGTTCTATCATCAAAAAGATGAAAGATGAAGATGGTACACCACTATATAGAGTTTGGTTGATGGGCTTTGAAAGTGAAGATGAAGCATTAGACTTTATAGAGTTACACGGCTTAAATGGTGCATTTGTGGTGAGAGAGTAGTACGACATAAAGAAGCTCAATAGGAGATAGGGATGATAGAAGTGACAAGAGAAACGAAAGAGACACAGATCAGCGTGAGACTGAAGCTATATGGAAGTGGCAACTCAAAGATATCTACAGGTGTAGGATTTTTTGACCACATGCTAGAGTCATTTACAAAACACTCTCATATGGATATGGAGATAGATTGTAGTGGAGATACACACATAGATGACCACCATACGGTAGAAGATGTAGGCATAGTGATAGGTCAGGCACTCAGAAAAGCTATATATCCTGTGGAGAATATAGAGAGATTTGGCAATGGTACTGTCGTGATGGATGAAGCTAGCGTCTCTTGTGATATTGATTTGTCTAATAGGGCTTTTTTGGTCTTTGAGATGCCTATTGATGGGAAAGTTGGAGAGTTTGATGTAGAGTTGGTGGAGGAGTTCTTTAGGGCTTTGGCTTTTAATCTACCGATGACTATGCACCTCATATACCAGAGAGGTAAAAATAGGCACCATATTATAGAAGCTGCCTTTAAAGCTCTAGCACTATCTCTCCGTCATGCAGTGACCATCAACAGCAGTGCAGGTATACCTAGCACAAAAGGTGTCCTATGAGTATAGAACTGATAGTGCTAGATGTTGATGGGACTATGACAGATAGTCAAATCACATATACTCAAGATGGCGATGAGATCAAATCATTCAATGTCAAAGATGGACTAGCCATAGTCTCTTGGCTAAAGCTAGGCAAAAAAGTAGCCATCATCACAGGTAGGCGTTCACATATAGTAGAGAGAAGAGCCAAAGAGCTACGGATAGAACACTTCTATCAGGGGTGTGAAGACAAACTTACCAAATTGCAAGAACTTATAAAAGTACTAGATATCTCACTAGAAAATGTAGCGGCTATAGGCGATGACCTAAATGACTACAAGATGTTGAGGGAAGTTGAGATATCTTTCGTACCTAGTGATGCTAGCAATTATGTAGACAAGATAGCCACAGTGATACTCACTCGCAAGGGTGGCAAAGGTGCAATCAGGGAGATGATAGAGTATCTCATCAAAAAAGAGGGACTCGAAAGAGAATTTCTTGATATATGGGTCAAGTAATCTATGCTTAAGCACTTCAAGATAGAGCTTTTGAGCATAGTCATGATCGTAGTGATGACTAGTGTCTCATATCTAGTCAAAGTCAAAAACGAAAAAGCGAAAGAGAGTCGCACTACCAAAAAGGTAGAGATATTTGACTCAGTCACCATAGAGGTCAACTCCACTAGCGTCAATAGTATCTTGCATAGTGACTACATAGTCAGGATCTCTGATGAAGTGAGAATGACAAATATCACTTATCAAGGCGGTAGTGCCAAAGAACTCAAATCCAAATATGGTCATACCATAGGAGATAAATTTTATCTTGATGAGAATGTAACACTACTCCAAGATAATGGATATAGATATAAGGCACAACATGCTATGTATGACAAGGCTGCAGATCTCTTCTACATCACCAGTCCATACACAGCAT
>WFMX01000034.1 GCA_015488875.1 Campylobacterota bacterium
CTCTACACTCACAAACTTTTCTCTCATAGTCTCCAATAGCACATATAGTACAGGTACCAGTAGCGTACTGACGATAGTGGCTGCTAGCATACCACCGAGTAATCCAACTCCGATAGATTGCTGAGTCACTGAGCCTGCCCCTGTAGCGAATGCCAACGGAGCAGTACCAAACACAAATGACAATATAGTCATCATAATAGCACGGAACCTAAGCTTGCCTGCTTGTATGCCTGACTCCACTATGCTTTTGCCTGACTCTCTCAACTCCTTGGCAAATTCCACTATGAGTATAGCATTTTTGGAGGCGAGGGCTATGAGTAGCACCAGCCCCACTTGGGCATATACATTGAGCGGTAGACCAGCTAGCTTCAAAGCCCCCATCGCCCCTATCATCACGACAGGAACTGAGAGTAGTATCATCATAGGTAAAATCCACGACTCATACTGTGCAGATAGTACCAAAAAGACCACAAGTGCTACAAAGAAAAAGACCAGCACTTGCCCATTGCCAGCTATCTTCTCTTGGTACGACATGCCAGACCACTCATATCCATAACCTTTAGGAAGTACACTCTTTGCTATCTCTTCCATGGCCGCCATCGCTTCACCTGAGCTATGACCTTGGGCAGCTGAACCATTGATCTGTATAGATCTATATAAGTTATAGTGAGAAATGTTTTGTGGTCCTCTATCCTCTTTTACATTAACAAGGGCAGAGAGTGGCACCATTTTTCCTAATTTGCTTTTTACAAAAAGTTTATTTATATCGTTTTTATCACTTCTAAACTCTTTTTTGGCTTGTACAAATACTTTGAAAACTTTACCATATTTGACGAAGTCATTTATATAATATGAGCCTAAATATATCTGCATAGTACTAAAGAGTGTAGCAACATCCACACCTAGTGCATTGGCTTTTTTACGATCTATCTCTATCGAATAGCTAGGGTATGATGGATTATAAGTCGTAAATGCACCACCTATCCTTGGGTCTTCGTTTGCTTTCTTGATGATCTCTTTGGCATAGTGCATGAATGTATCCATATCGCCAGATAGATAATCTTGTAATCTAAAGTCAAATCCACCAACACTACCTAGACCTGATATCCCTGGCATATTGAACGCTATTACCTTGGCATCAGCTATATGTGCAGTCCCTACAAAAACCTTTTTGATGATACTCTCCACATCTAGCCCCTCCGCCTTTCTCTCATCCCAATGGTCGAGATTGACAAACATAGCGGCAGCACTGCCATCAAGTGATGAGGTGATGGCATTGAACCCATCTATCGCTACGATGCTTTTGACACCAGCAATGTCCGATATGATCTTCTCTACCTTTTTTCTGACATCTACTGTCCTTTCTATAGACTTACCTGCTTGTAGGTTTATAGATACAATAAATGCACCCTTATCTTCTGACGGAACAAAACCAGTTGGTGTGGTGGCAAACATCATATATATGAGACCCAGTAGACCAAAAAAGACGAAAAGTACAATATATCTCACTTTGATGAGCATAGTAATGAGAGAGGTGTATCTATCTGTAAGCCATCCGAAACCTCTCTCAAATAGCTCAAATCCTACAAATTTCTTCTCATCTTTGCCGCGCCTTTTGATGATGATAGCAGCTATGGCAGGAGACAAAGTCAAAGCGTTGAGTGATGATACTAAAACAGCGAACGATATGGTCAATGCGAACTGCTGATATAGCGAGCCAGTGATGCCAGGCATCATGGATACAGGTATAAATACTGCCACCAACACAAGTGTGGTAGAGATAATAGGACCTATCAGTTCTATCATAGACTTCTTGACCACCTGAGGCATGGTAAGCTCAGGTTCTCTATACATAATCACCTCTACATTTTCCACTACCAATATAACATCATCCACCACGATACCGATAGCGAGTATCAGACCAAAGAGTGTGAGAAAGTTGATAGAGAAACCAGGTGCCACATACATAGCGGCAAAAGCACCTATGAGGGATACAGGTATGGCAACAGCGGCGATGACAGTGGGTCTCCATGATTGCAAAAAGATATATATAATTATGATCACTAGTAGTATGGCTACAAATAGATTGACTACGACATTATCTATAGCCACATTGACATAGGCTGTCGTGTCGTATGGTATAGAATAATCGATACCATCAGGAAATCTCTCTTTAACCTTCTCCATCACTTCGCCGACTTTGGCTCTGATCTCTAGGGCGTTACTACCTGCTAGCTGATATATGCCTACCAGACCTGCTGGGTTGCCATCTAGGATAGCATTCCAGTCATAGCTCTCTGCACCCAGCTCTATATTGGATACATCTCTTAGGTATACTAGAGAGCCATCCTTTTTGTATTTGATGACTATCTCTTCGAACTCTTCTACACTAGAGAGGCGACCCTCGGCATTTAGTACATACTCGCCCTGCTGATCTCTATATGTAGGTGTAGAGCCTATCTTTCCTACTGCTGCTTGTTTGTTCTGCGACTTGATAGCATCTATGATATCATTAGGTGAGAGTTCTAATGCCTTGATCTTGTCAGGATCTAGCCATATACGCATAGCATACTTCTTTTCTCCCATATTTTCTGCTTTTCCAACACCAGGGATCCGCTTGAGTTCATCTAGTATATTGATATTGATATAGTTACTTAGAAATGAATCGCTATATCTCTCGTCACCTGTGAGAGTGACGAAACATACTGCACTTGGACTCTGCTTGTCTACTATGACACCTGATTGTTTCACCTCTGATGGTAGAGATGCTGTAGCTGTAGAGACTTTGTTTTGCACATCTACGGCTGCTATATCTAGGTCATAGCCAGGCTCGAAGTATACTGTCACTTTGGATTGCCCTGCTGATGTACTTGCTGATTCTACATATATAGAGCCTTGTACACCATTTAGCTTATCTTCTATGGGACGAGTCACGGAGTCTTCTACTGCGTAGGCGTTTGCACCTGTATAGCTAGCAGATACTACGACTGTAGGTGGTACTACATCGGGGAACTCTTGTATAGGTAGTACCGCTAGAGAGACAAGTCCTGCTACGATAATCATAAGCGATATGACCATCGCAAGTATAGGTCGTTTTATAAAGGTGAGAGAGAACATCTATTTAGTTACCTCGTCTGGTATAAGGTCGTGTTTTTTCATCACTGCTATGATTCCCTTGGTATCTGTCACATCTTTGGAATGGAGTTTTCTACCTTCTTGTACTTTAACAAGTCCAGATATGACTACTTTATCTCCATCTTTCAATCCTTCTGATACGCTAGTATAGTACCTAGCCGAAAGAGTTGGCTTGATATCTGTTCGTTTTGCTGTATTGTTGGCATCTATCGTATATACAAATTTACCTAGCTGATCTTCAAGTATAGATTGTGGTGGTATCATCACAAAGTTGAGCTGATCAGTTACAAATACATTTACATATACAAATGTCCCTGGATATACTGAGTGTTCATCGTTGCTAAGTGTGGCACGCATAGATACTGTAGATGTGAGAGGATCTACCATGTTGTTGGAGAAATCTACAAAACCATCTAGCCTCTTTCTCTTAAATATATCTTTGCCTTGACCCCTCACTTCTATAAATGCTGGTAATTTGTCACGAGACCTGTATTTGTATATCTTTCGTACTGTTTTTTCGGATGGGCTAAAGTAGGCATATATCTTATCTGTCTGGACGATAGTTGTAAGCAGTGTAGACTCACCATACCCCACTAGGTTGCCCACATCGACCCTCCTTGCACCCACCTGACCAGATATAGGTGCTGTGATAATAGTATAACTCAGTTCCAATTTGGCATTTTGTATAGCCGCATCATCTGCTGATATAGCAGCTAGTAAAGAGTCTCTCTTTGCCTCATATTGCTCTAGTTTTGATCTGGCGGCTAGACCCTCTTTGACTAGTGGCTGATACCTCTTTACATCTGCTTTTGCCAACTGAAGTGCTGCTTCATCTTTCTTTTTTTTGGATATAGCTGCATCTAAGTTACTCTTATATTGTGACTGCTCTATGAGAAAAAGCTTATCGCCCTTTTCGACATGGACTCCATCTTCAAAAAATCTCTTTTCAAGTCGCCCTGCCACCCTAGCTCGTATCTCTTGATCGCTTACTGCCTTTGTCGTACCAGTAAACTGTGCCCATAGGGGGAACTTTTTATGCTCTACGACTACACTCTCCACCTCTAACGGTGGTGGTGGCTTTGGAGCAGAGACTGCCTTCTCTTTATCGCATCCATTTATGGATAGAAGTATAGAGAGAATAACTATCGGAGTGGTATATTTTTTGAAGCGTGCAAGCATTGGTTGAAGCCTTAATTTGTATTTTAAAAACATTATACCAAAATACCAAAAATATCTTCAACTATTATTCAAAAGTTCACAAAATTACAGATTTTGATAGGTCAGAAACCGTATAGGAACTATACTGCCAAATATACGGAACACAGCTCTTATTCGCTTCGCTCACGAAACCAATGTCCACTCTCGTGTATGTAGCTACCAAATAACAAAAACTATCTTACTATTGGCTATCGGTTTTTGGTGGCTGTACCCTCCATGTGGACTCCACGATCATCTGCTCACCACAATATATCTGACCGACAAAAATATCGTCAACACTATATGTGGCTACACCCTTTGGTGTACCACTCATGATGATATCGCCATCATCTAGTCTCATGAAGTTGCTTATCTCCTCTAGCATTACGCTAGGCTTGTACATCATTAGCTCATATGTCGCGAACTGCACTAGTGTATCGTTGATATAGAGCTTCATAGATATCTCCTCTATATCCTTACAGATGGATACAAAATCACCAAAGACAGCAGAGCCATCAAAGCTCTTTGCTCTCTCCCATGGTAAGCCTTTTGCTTTCATCTCTTGCTGTATATCCGCATGAGTCAGATCTAGCCCAAAGCTCACCGCCTCTATCTCACCAGCCTCTATCAGGAAACATATCTCCCCCTCAAAGCGACAGCTTTCAGAGAACCAGTAGAGATTGTCATCTATGGCGGAGTTGGGCTTGTTGGAGACCACCATAGATGATGGTATCTCGTTGCCCAGCTCCTCTATATGCTCTACATAATTTCTGCCTATACAGACTACTTTGGATGGTGATATGTTTTTATTATTATAGTTAATTGTTTTCATAGATAGATTGTACAAAAATATAGATTATTATCTACTTTAGAGGAGGGTAAGTATCTTTAAAGCCATTTTACTATTTTGATGTAGATAAATTGTAGGTTTGGTTTTGGTCAAATAGATTAAATATATAAAAGCCAGCACAATTTCATCTCTCCTTGGTATAAATCTCCAAATACCTCTCAGCCATATCTATAGATCTATATGTGGTAGCGAACTTCTCATAGGCTCTATCTATCATATCTCTGCCTGTCATTAGGGCATCACTGACTGACTTAATGAAACTATCTGTATCATCTAGCTCAAATCTACCCACTTCATCATCATCAAAAAGTTCTCGAAATATAGCTATATTTGAAACCACTACTGACCTTTTGGCTCTCACTATCTCTTGTAATGCTAGAGAAAATCCTTCCGAATATGATGTGACTGCTAGTATATCCATACTATATATGAAACTATCTATATCGCCTAGTATGCCCACGAAGTGGACTCTCTCCTCCACGCCTTGCGATGCGGTCAAACCCCTAAGATGCTTTAGCTCTTCTCCGCCACCTGCAATATATAGTGAAAAATCTGGCATCTCCTTCAAGGCTATGATGGCTTGGTCAAAGCCTTTGATTTTGCTAATATTTGAAGAGCCTATCAGCCCTAGTTTGGTGCGAGTATCATCTACATACAACTGTTTGATATCCCTATCTATAGATTGGGGTATGCCATTGTAAGCATAAGTTATATTTTGATTTATCCAAAAATCTTTGTAATACTCTACGGCATCGTTGGATAGTGTCACCACCATATCATGCTTGCTTGTGACTAAGTTCCATACTCTTTGCAATACAAATGCCTTGATGGGGTGGTATCCATACCTATAGTCCTCTTTGACATAGTTGTGTAGTGTAGTGATGGTCTTTGCTCTGTGGATAGATCCCCTGTGCCACCATAGATATGCGTCTGGCACTACCCCGTGTGAGTGGAGTATATCGTAGCTATCGAAATCTATCTTTTGAGATAGTGATATCCTGTGGCTTGGCACTGGAAATTTGAGTCTATCTATATCTTTGAAATAGTATATATCTATATCATGAGATTTGTATAGCTCTTGAGTGAGGTAATAGACCACCGATACTGGACCACTATGGGCTAGATATGGTACGAAATAGGCTATCTTCATCTATATCTCGTATGATGATTTGTCGGGAAGTAGACTCATGAGAGTATTTTGGATATCTCTTTTGGTTCGCTCGAACTCTTCTATGTTATCTATATCCCCACTATCATTGAGGCATAGCATTTTGTATTTTTGTGATGTTATGCTGGTGCTTATGATGCCACTATCTATAGACTCATGACTTATGCTTATGTACTTAGTGTCTCTTATGGATATGGGCTGAAATCTGCCATCTGCCAACTGCCAATACCTAAATAGATATGGGCTTATGTCGCTACAACTCCTAAATT
Organism: Campylobacterota bacterium; assembly: GCA_015488875.1. Classification (GTDB taxonomy): domain Bacteria; phylum Campylobacterota; class Campylobacteria; order Campylobacterales; family Sulfurovaceae; genus SZUA-451. Next base: position 6,620 of record WFMX01000034.1, read on the forward strand.
TTGAAGATGTCGTTTTCAAAAGTTCTCTCTCTTCTAGCTCCCAAACTTTATCAAATGTAGATTTGAGATATGGTTGTGGCATATGTGGGTCTACAAAACCAGTAAATCTACCCCAAGGTAAAAGAGCAATGTTTCTCAATATATCGCTAGCATATCGCAAAGAGAACCATTTGGAAAAATCTCTTTTGATGGAGTCTCGTTTTTTAAAATGCCGATTTAATATCTCTAAATTATTGAGTACAAAATGCCCCACGCCCAAAGATGACGAGAGGGCATTAGATACTAGCATATCGCAGGGTAGCCCATCTATGAAAAATCTCTCAGGTGGAGTCCTAGCTATCAAAAAAGTATCATCGTTAAATAATACAAATCTCTCTGCTAACCCCTCTATACGGTGTAGATTTATCTCTATGGGGTGCGAGCTAAATGTAGGTAGATGTGAGTCATCTATATAGTCACTATGTTTGACTATATTTAGTTTGGGGTGGTTGGTATCTAGCCATGTTGGAGTATGTCCACAAGTGACGAAGTGTATTTTTCGCACCCAAGGAGTAAATTTTTCTACACCACGAAACCAATACTCCAAATTGTCCCAAGAGCGGAATAGAGAGGCTTTTTGTCTGCTGTTGTTTGGTAAATATTTATTGTACTCATCTAGCCATTTAGGGTCACTCCCATCTACCCAAAGTAGTACAAAATCTATCATATCAATACTTTTTTTTGAGTTTGACAAGATAAGCTACTATGGTTGCGATCGGTTCTTGTCTCGTCTCTTTGATGAAGCTGATGATAGCAGTCATTATGCCAAAATGTCTATACTGTATGAGAAATCTCTCTTTGTCTGGATTGGATATATCTGAAAAGCCTTCTTTCCTGAAGTTTGCCAATGGCTTGGGGATATAGTGATGAGAGACTCCGCTTTTTATCAATCTGACCATACTGTCATAATCTGACATTATCCTGTATCGCATATCAAATGGCATCTCTTTGAGGATATCGGTCTTCACCCATAAAGCTTGATGCCCTATGGGTGTGTTTTGTTTATGTCTACTCAAATCAGCTACATGTACGCCTATGAGCTTGTCATCTCTTATCTGATTTAAGTCGCCATATATATATCCTATGTTGCCATCTTTGCTAGCATTTGCCACTAGCTCCACAGCATCACTCTCTAGCCAATCATCTGCATTGATAAAAGCTATATACTCTCCTGTAGCTTTGGATATACCTTTATTCATAGCATCATATATGCCATGGTCAGGCTCACTCAACCAAAAGGAGATATGCTCTTCATACCTCTTGATGACATCTAGCGTAGCATCTGTAGAGCCTCCATCTATGATGATATACTCTATATTTTTGTATGTCTGAGATATGATGCTCTCTATGGTTTGAGAGAGGTATCTGTCGGCATTGTATGTGACGGTAATGATAGTGATGAGTGGCTCTTTGGAATTAGACAATGAGAAAACCCTTTTGAATATAAAATCTTTATGTTATAATATCACAACTTAATATTTGGAATGCTTATGAAAAAATTACTTCTTCTATCTCTATTGATGTATGCTACGCTAATAGAGGCTAGAATCTACAATGGTGTAGCGATTGTCGTGAATGGAGAGCCGATAACTGTAGCTGAGATATCTGCTGTACAGAAACAACTAGGTGTGTCTAAAAAAGATGCAAAAGATATGTTGATCCAAAATCGCCTACAAAAATCTGCGATGAAGAGCATAACAGTCTCTGAAGATGAGATAGACAAGCGAGTGGAGCTGGTAGCCAAGCAAAACAATCTCTCGGTCAAAAAGATGCAAGCAGCCGTAAAACAACAGGGACAGAGCTGGAACAAGTTTAGAGACCAGATCAAGATCAGCATACAGAAGCAGAAATTTTTCAGAACCAAAATAGCCAAGACTATACAAAATCCTAGTGATGATGAGCTAAAGATATTTTATCGTAATCACCGTGAGCTATTTCAAGCACCATCGAGTGTGAGGGTCACAGAGTACAGTGCCTCTACCGCTGGCAAGATACAGGCACTACTTCAAAATCCATCTAAGACCTCAGGTGTAAAAAAACGCAACATTACATTTAAGGGTACAAATGTAACACCTCAACTGCTCACTATGATATCGCAGACAAAGGTAGGTCGATTTACTCCAGCATTTAACAATGGTAGTGCATACATCACCTATAAAGTATTGAGCAAAGGCAAAGGAGTGAGTAAACCCTTTGAAGATGTAAAAAATAGTGTCATCATGGCATGGAAAAAAGAGCAACAGACCGAAGCAGTAGATGCCTACTTCAAAAAGATGAGAAGTGGTGCAAATATAGAAGTCATTCGCAAATAGAATATATAACACAAGGATCAAAATGTCAGCACTAGTAGAGTTCGCTATGTTTCCCACAAATCAGACAGAGAGCAAGAGTGAATTTGTCGCTAGAGTCTTGGATATAGTAGATAGAAGTGGACTCGATTATCAGCTTACCCCTATGGGGACTATCATCGAGGCTCAAAGTGTAGCAGAGGTATTTAGAGTGATAGAGGATGCCTATCGTGAACTAGAGCAGGATTGTAGCCGCATATATAGTGCTATCAAGATAGACTATAGAGATGGACCCGTAGGCAGATTGAACAAAAAAGTCTCATCTGTGGAGGAGAAATTGGGTCGCAAACTCCATAGCTAACTAATACACTTCATTAAGCACTCTGTTTTTGGCTAATGATAGTACTGAAAACTACGGAAGAAATCAATATATAAAGTCCATTAAGCAGACTCATAACCTATTCATCTAAAGCATTTAAAGAAAATGAAATTTTTTCATATAATTTAAGTAGTTTATGTATCTTAGGAATATCAATCTCGTTCTCTTCAATAATGGCTTTCATAGCCTTTTCTACACACTGTTGAGCATGAAATGCCACAATATGTGTCAAATGAGGATTATCAATAATCTCTTCAACCGTAAGTCATCTCTTGAAGCTTTTAGCCACTCGTTTGTAAAGGCTCTCACAATATAACTACTCCTTCATTCAATATTTTTCGACTAAACATACTGTCCATCTCTATAAATTTTCTATGCATAGCTTTTGTATGTATTATTAGGTCTGTTGGATATTTTTTCATTATCTCTCTTATGGCTCTTGATGCTTTTTGCTGTACTTCACTCTTTTGCTTCCAAGTTTGAGGCATAAACTCATCATTGGTCACTACATACAAATCAATATCACTATCTTTAGTTGGAGTTCCATATACATAAGAACCAAATAGTATTATCTGATAGGGATTTAAGGGCTTTAATTTCTCAACAATTTCAAGTTTTGTTTTTTCTATGTTTATCACTTTCTTACTCCTTTTATTTTGTTGTAGCGTACCCGTACTTCACATCAGTTATTATCTTATTTGTAACACTCAATAACTCTTCTAAATAGCTATTACAAATTTCAAAAATAGTTTCAGCATCCAGTTGAAAATAGTGATGAGACAAAATATCTCTTACTCCTTTAACGCCTTTCCAATCAATACTTGGATATTGGGTCAATAGTGTTTTGTTGGTGAGTTTATCAATATTTTTAAATCCCTCTCCAATAGCTACTAAACGCATTGAAATACTATCAAGCTTCTCCAAACCATCGCCCTCTAAAAATTCATCACTACTTTTTATTGTTTCAAACCGACTTATAATAAGTTCAATAGAAAAAACAATATCTTCAAGTGTAGAGAGTACCATCAACTCTTTATCAGACATAGTATATATCCTTTTCTATCATTTGAAGCAAAATGGGTTTAATATTTTTATGCTTTCGTATCACATCTACCTTTTTTTTCAAATCCTCTTCTATCTGCTGTTTTAAACCAACTAGCTTAAAAAGGCTAGGCTCCATCTGAACAAAAATATCTATATCACTCTCTTCACTTGCCTCATTACGAGCGTAAGAGCCAAAAAGCCCTATCTGTTCTACTTCATACTCTTTTTGGAACTTCTCTTTATGAGCTTTTAGATAGTTTATTATTTGTTGTTTTGTCATTTTTGGCTCCTTTTGATTGATTGTGGCGTATCTTTTTTATCTAACACTCGTATGCATTCTCACTTGGAAAATGGGAACGAGTTAAGTATTATAGCAGTTTTTTTGGGTGTGTAGGGTCAGCAAAGAAGAGAGTGTAAAAACTTAGTCACCTACTAACAATCCTGTTAGTCGATGTATCGAACCGATAATTAACAATCCCCCTACTAATAATAAGCTCAATAACCTCTTCAATTATACTTAAGGGGGCGATAAACCACTCTCTGGGTCTATGTAGTTTTCCATCGCCATCAATGACTTCGATATCAAGACATGAGTTGCCAAAGAACTTATGTATCAACTGCTCTAGTTTGTGTGGGTTTACATTGTAGACTTCAAAGGCAGCTACGATTTGAACATCTGCCATTAAGTATGTTGGGTCTTGGCTGGCATTTTTAATTCTTGTTTCTACTGATGTTGTTGAAAATCCTATTTTATATAGGTTTTGTTTTGTAACAATTCTATCATCGTTACTTAATGACTTTAATATATAGATATAACCATTTTGTTTATCTTCACTATTAATTGGACTAAGTTTGTCAAGAACTCTATCTTCGTATTCACTAACAAAATAACCATCTTCATATAGAC
>WFMX01000035.1 GCA_015488875.1 Campylobacterota bacterium
ACAAAGTAGTATTCAATGATGAAGTAGGAGTAGTCCATGGTCCAGTACAGACACAGTTTGGCTATCATCTACTAGAGATCACAGAGAGGGATTAGCAATTTCAATGATTTGAAATAGGGTCTAGTACAATCTGTCGAAAAAGCACCATCAACCCACCCAATCAATTTCCACTTTTTGAATATATAGAAACGATACAGTTAGGGGACATTGGTTTTGTGAGCGAAGCGAATGAAAGCTGTGTCCTCACATAGAAATTTCGACTTCAAGAGAGATATAGGCATGTTGTAATTTAGTCGAGGTCAGATTGTTCATGATGCGTTAGCTTTTGCCAGTTTGAATGATAGACTCCTACCGTACCTATGGTGTCTATCTATCCAAATAGTAGAAATCAAAAATGTGAATAGATGGTGTTTTTCGACAGGCTAGCCTATGCCCCTGAGAACAGCTCTACATTCAGCTCATCTAGTCTCTTTGGTGTGCCTATATCTCTCCATTCACCCTCAAACAGCTCTCCACTCACCCTAGCACTGCCCATAGCATCTCTCAATATAGGTGCTAGTGGCTGCTTGCCATATGGCAAATCTCTGAAGAGGTCTGGATGGTAGTATCCTATACCACTAAATGTATATTTGTGCTTGCCCTCTGCTCGTACTCTTTGGTCACTGAGTACAAAATCGCCTTGTGGATTGTGTGGCGGATTTGGCACCAATATCAGATGAGCCAATATGCCATCCTCCAATCTAAACTCAGGATCGAAATCATACTCAGACCATATGTCACCGTTGACGACTAGAAATGTCTCATCTCCCAAAAGAGGTAGAGCCTTGATGATGCCACCAGCACTCTCTAGTGGACCCTCTTTTTGCTCATCTGAGTAGCTAATGTTTACCCCCCACTCCGAGCCATCACCTAGAGTCTCTGGTATTTTGTAGCCTAGGTGAGCTATGTTTATCACTATATCTCTAAATCCATCATGGGCTAATCTCTCGATATGCCATACTATGAGTGGTATACCGCCTATCTCTAGTAGTGGCTTGGGTGTATGCTCCGTAAGCGGTCTCATCCTAGTCCCTAAACCAGCTGCCAATATCATAGCTCTCATATCTCTACTCCTTTATGGTATATAGTCTTTGAACATTCAACGACTAAGGTCGAAAGCTTAAAGTTGAAATCATATCTGTATATGGAGACAGCTAGCGACAAAATCTTTATGTCCTTACACGATACTACAATCTCAATACTCCACCTATATGATTTCAGATTATATCACAAAATCCGAGATTTAAGCACTGAGTTACTGGGTATGGAGATGATGCAGTTAGGGGACATTGGTTTCGTGAGCGAAGCGAATGAAAGCTGTGTCCCCGCATAGTGATCGTTCGCCCTCGACTACAACACGCTTATATCTCAGCCGAGGTCAGGTTATTCATGATGCATTCCGCTACGCTCCACGCATCACAAATCACCAGACCCCTATCGATTTTGATTATTTACAACAAATACTCCATATCCTCACACCTCTCCTCTTCCAGATCACACAAAGACTCAAAATCCCCTATACACTTCAAAACCAAAGCTAACTTCAAAAGCGACTCCAACGAAATCTGCCCAACTTGCTCAAAGCGTTTGATAGATCCGAGGCTGACACCTGAGCTTGAAGCAAGTTCGGTTTGGGTACAACCTAGTGCTTTTCTGCGTTGTCTAAATTTGGTCTTGAGACTCTCCATCATCTCTGATGGGGTAGGAGGTGAAAAAGATAACATTTTATTCCTTTTTTTGATTATAGAGGTATTGTAGCTAAAATATTAGCCGATTATCTTGATATGGATATTGATGAAACAACAAACTCCTTACAGATACCTCTGCATCTCCACAAATGTGCCGTAGAGTAGTGCCTCTTTGTTGATGCTATTTGGTCTCTTCATCTCTAGCTCTCTGCTGAGTAGAAATGTCATGATGTTGAGTAGTTTTGCTGAGTTGACACGCATGGATAGGTGGGCTCTCCTCTCCTCTACTTGTTTGGGTAGTTTATATCCTAGTATGACGGCTGAGTCTGGATTGCCGTGTAGTTTGATGTGTGCATTGAAGAGAAATATCTCATTGACAAATCTCTGTGTAGATCTAAGTAGCGAAAGCTCATCCTCTCCTAGCTCTAGCAGGGTCTCTATCATATCGACTACATCTCTCTTTTCAAATAGCTCTGTCAAGAAGTGATCCATGGCCAATGGTGCGGTGGAGTAGACTAGGCGGTCTACATCTTTGCTAGTCACTTTGGTCTCTAGTATCGCCAACTTATCTAGCTCATTGCTACATAGTGCCAAATTGTTATTGAGTGTCACCATGAGATGTTGCAGGGCGTAGTGATCTATATCTAGTCCTATCTTTTGTGCCTTCTGTTGCAGCATTCCTACCGCCTCGTGGGTAGTCTGCTCAAAGAAGCGGACCCACACTCCACCATTTTTATTGCTGAAGCTACTCTGCATGCTTTTGCCATCTTTTGCTAACCCACTAAAGCCAAGCAGTATATAGTTGTCACTAGAGCGGTTTGCAAGCGATATGAGTATATCTAGCTCCTTTTTGGGTATCTTTTTCTCATGTTTGATGATGAGTAGATTGACCCCACCGAAGAGGGAGCTTTGTGATAGATATGCTTTGGCTTGTGAGAAATCCCACTCATCGAAGTAGAGTGAGAGTAGATCATCTCTCGCCTGTAGCCTCTCTATATAGTGGTCTATGTAGTGGTCTACGAGATACTCGTTTTCACCATATAGCATTAGAGCCTTTGGTAGGCTCTCTCTAAGTATCTGATCTAATTGATTTTTATACACTAGCCACCACCTCACCCATGATAGTAGCTGTGGCTATGTCCACCTCTGTGATCATTACTCGTACTCTCTCAAATAGCAAGATATCATCCCCCTTGATATATAGCGTGACACCTTTGATATCTCCTAGCAATGTGGCTTTGGCACTATCAGCAGCCTCTACTATCTCCGCATCAAAAAATAGTCCTATATTCTCCTTCGCCCATCTAGCAAATTTGCGATCTCGAAAATCCCATTCCGCTTTGGTACTCTCCCTCTCTAGCTCTGATACTCTAGCACATAGTGGCTCTATATTTCTCAGCAGATACCCCATCTCTTCATCATCTCTTCTAAGCTGTGCTTTGATGAGACGGTGCAGTATAAGGTCACTATATCTACGGATAGGTGAAGTGAAGTGGCTATAGTGACTAAAACCTAGTCCGAAGTGTCCTACATTTGAAGCACTATATGAAGCTTGACGCAGAGACTTGATGACCATAGCATCTACTTCACTCTCTAGTCCCATCTTGCTAGCTTCGCTCTGTATGGCACGAATGAGAGATGGCGAATCCTCATATGACTCTACAAATAACCCTATAGTCGCAAGCTCTTCTAGCAATGCTTCTAGTCTCGACAACTGTGGAGGCTCATGGATACGAAATATCCCATACTCCTGACTATCGTCATGTGTGATGAACCTCTTGGCGGATGCTTGGTTGGCCAATAGCATACACTCCTCTATGAGTGAATGTGATGGTGTGCCTGTCTCTGTGCTAGTCGATTTGAGTAAGTGGTCGTTGTCTATGGATAGTCTCACCTCTTCACTACGGAAGTCAAATCCACTCTTAAGTCGTCTAGCCCTAAGCTCTTGAGTGATTTTTTGTAGTGGCAATAGATACTCTATGATATCTCTATCTATGCCTGTAGTCTCTTCGCCATTGGTCGCGATGATCTTGTCTACTTGATCGTAGTGAAATCTCCTCTTTGAGTGTATGATGGCTTCGAAAAACTCCTCTTTGAGAGGCTTGAGCGACTCTCTATCTAGCTCTATCTTCGCCACAAAAGCCAATCTATCTACAGATGGTTTGAGTGAGCAGATATTTTCACTCAGCTCTCTAGGGAGCATTGGGAATGATTTGTGAGGCAGGTAGGTAGTGAAGCCTCTCTTTTTTGCCTCTTTGTCGATAGGCGAGAAGTACTCGACATAGTGACTCACATCGGCTATAGCTACAAATAGTGTATGGCTCTGCATATCGAAGTAGATAGCATCATCGAAATCTTTAGCGGTGATAGGATCGATAGTACAAAAGTTCAGATGGGTCAAGTCGACTCTATCGAGATGTTCACTTCTATCTACTGTAGACTCTACGCCGATAGCCTGTTGTGTGCAATCCTTGGGAAATTTATCACTCCTATGGTATAGTGCGAGTGATATCTTCTCATCTACTCTAGGATCATCCAAATGACCCAAAACCTCTAGTACTTCATCACTCTCATTATCTACTTTGAGGACAGTACCTATCTTGAATGCCTTAAGATCCATACCCTTCATGGTGGCATGAGTGGGTAGTGAGGTTTTGATGTTTCGTATCTCGAAGTTATCGCTCTCGTCTCTATATGTGTATGCTATAATATACGGATGTGCCTTGGTGATGACTAGAGCTACCTTGCCACTAGCTCGTCCCCTTCTAGCTATGATACGCTTAGCTACTACTGTATCTTGTGGCTGAGCATCACCTATATTGTCAGGTTCTATCAATAGATCTCTCTGCTCTTTAAACTGAGCCTCTACAAAACCCCTACCATCTTTGCCCAAATAGAACTCACCTGCCCTATATATGGATCTAAGTCGCCAAAGTCCATCATTCTGTTCTATAGCGTTTATATCTTGAAGCTTTTTAAATATCTCTATATCCTCATCTTCTATATCGCTCATAAGGCATCCATTGGTGATCTGTATAGCAAATGGTGACATTGTTATCTCTTTTTGTATAGAGTTTAGCTATAAATTACTTAGATGTTGGTTATCGAGAGATTGTATTAGCTAAATCCAACGAAATATAAACCAAGCCTTTAACATCACTTCATCTTAGCCACCTGTCATCTATTGTTACATTCATTTTATCTATATTCTTGGACAAGAGTTATCCAATACACTCCCTAATGTATTATTTGTATCATGTAGTGTTGCTTTAGATGTATTTCGATACTATCCTTTTGTAATATTTTTAGTATTTCCTTGTATGCATTCTATAAGCTGGTGGTTTTTATTATTTTAGCTTATTTTGGAGGTTTTATTTGGATTTACCCAACATTTAATAGGAAGC
>WFMX01000036.1 GCA_015488875.1 Campylobacterota bacterium
GTATTATTCATGGAGAGTGATATATCTTGAGTTTGTTCTACATGTGCTAAAATTAGATATTTTGTTTGACTTTAAAGATGTGATAGATAATTGCATAGGAGAACTATTATTGGTCTATTGCGACCCTTTTCGTTTATTGTATCATATTCTATTGACAAAAAAATCAGAAAAGACTATAATCCTATACTATGTACTAGAGACCCAAAAGGAAAACTACAATGAAAGATCAAACACTAGCCATACACGCAGGATATGACAAAGATGCACAAGGTACAATGGCGGTACCTATATATCAAACAACCGCATATGAGTTTAGAGATGCCGAACATGCAGCAAACCTCTTTGCACTCAAAGAGCTAGGCAATATCTATACAAGACTTATGAACCCTACTACAGATGTATTTGAGAAGAGGTTTGCAGCACTTGAGGGTGGAGTAGCGGCGGTCGGTACTGCTAGTGGTATGGCTGCTATATTTTATGCTATAGCCAATGTGGCAGAGGCTGGAGACAACATCATCGTAGCCAAGCAAGTATATGGTGGCACTACTACTTTGACAGGTCACACTATCAAACGATTCGGGATAGAGACTCGTTATTTTGATGTCAATAATCCTAGCGAAATAGAGGATCTTGTAGATGAAAAGAGTAAGCTCATTTTGTTTGAGAGTATCACCAACCCTAGCATAGATGTAGCGGACTTCGATGCTATAGTGTCTATAGCAAATAAGCACAATATACTCACCTGTGTAGACAATACAGTAGCTACTCCAATGCTATGCAAACCTATATCTTTGGGCTGTGATATCATAGTACACTCAGCTAGTAAATATACTACAGGTCAAGGTCTTGCTATCGGTGGTATCATAGTCGAGAGAGATGGACTAGTAAAGAAAATCAAGGGCAATAGTAGATATGCTCACTTCAATGAACCAGATGAGAGCTACCATGGACTCGTCTACTCTGACTTGCCTCTCCCACTCTTTACTCTCAGGGTGAGACTTGCACTACTTCGTGACCTAGGAGCATCACCAAGCCCATTCAACTCATGGCTATATATCCAAGGGCTAGAGACACTAGCTCTACGAATGAAGCAACACTCATCATCTGCACTAAAGATAGCAGGATTTTTGGAGTCACACCCTAGAGTAAAAAAAGTAAACTATCCTGGTTTGGCTAGTGACAAAAATCACGATTTGGCACTCAAATATTTTGATGGTGGATATAGTGGACTTCTCAGCTTTGAAGTAGATGGATTAGATAGTGCAAAAGCTATAGCCAACTCTACAGAAATATTTAAACTAGTGGTAAATATAGGTGATAGCAAATCCATCATCACACACCCGGCTAGCACTACTCACCAGCAGTTATCAGCTCAAGAGTTGATGGATGCAGGTGTGCCAGCAGGATTGATACGCCTAAGTGTAGGACTAGAGGATACAGATGACCTTATAGGTGATTTGACAAAAGCATTAGATGCATAACAAGTAGTGGGACTCTCCCACTATCTTCAGTATGAAACCTACTGCATCAAAAACTCACTCCAACAAAAACCTCCCAAGATTAGATAAAGCATATGCCTATTTATTATACATTAATCACATTATGGATACCTATACATCAATATATTGATTATATAATAGGCATTCATTGGGTACAAAAATTGATTTAAATCAATTTTTTTATCACACTTCCAACTATAATAGTGCTGAATTCAAAGAATAAAAAGGAGAGAAGTATGACATTTTCAAACTCAGCAGAGTTGTTATCATTTCACTGGGTAGCATACTCTATCTACTCAGCATTGATCATATCAGTGATTGCGTGGTTTGGGTATAACCTCACGCGAAAAGAGAAGACAAAGTCGGTGGTAAGGATACCGTTTTACACTTATATTGGTTTTCTAGTAGCTATGGGGGTAGGACATCACATATTTACCTACAATACTATACCGTGGGTATCACAAGATATCACTCGTGATGATATCACTCCAGATGCCACATATAAGTTTGAGGTGGAGAAGCATAAATGGATAGATATGCCTGAGAAAGTGACAGTAGAGTGTGGTCAAACCATAGAGTTTGATGTACGAAGCCGTGACTTGGTATATGGTTTTGGACTATTTAGACAAGATGGCTCAATGGTGATGCAGATGCAGGTAAATCCTGGTACGGATGTCAATGGTATATTGGATCCCAATGATATCTTGTGGACATTTAACCATAACGGTCTATTTGATGTCATGTCTACAGAGTACTCTGGACCTAAGGCATATGATGAAGATGGTCACTCAGTAATGCTAGTCAAGAAATGGCTAGAGGTTGTAGGTTGTAAAGAAGAGGGAGGTAAAAAATGAGTTTTAAAGAGAATTTGATAAATGGTACAGATTTCGACCACAAGAGTCTCAATGCCCTACAAAAGGTTACACTTAGAGCTGTTGTGGTAAGTTTCCTATTTTATGGATTGGTAGCGATGGAGGGTATGATAATGCGTATGGTTCAAGCTCATGCACCAATACCAGACCAATTTTATCATCCAGAACACTATTTTTCTATAATGACGGTCCACCCTATCATAGGTATTTTCGGCTCTACTTATCAGCTTGTATTTGCTGCTTTCGCTTTCTTAGTGCCTTTCTTGACCAAGAAACCGCTTTATAGCATCAAACTAGCGAACTGGACTTGGGGACTCATCACAGGTGGAACTGCTTTGGCATGGATCGCTGCATTCTTCTGGTCTTATGCACCTCTCTACACTCTATACTGGCCACTCCCTGCTGATACTACACAGTTTAGTGCTATTGGTGGTATCGTATTTATAGTTGGTGTGGCATTGATCATGTTGGGAACTTTTGGTTTTATCTACAACATCTATGCAACAATATTTCAAAGAGTTGGAGTACATAAAGATAAAACAACAAAAGAACTATTGATCAGTGGATTTGGTATTGATGGTATGCTCAACCTCTGGCATAAGCTGACAGGCAAGCCACCATATAGCAAAGAGCCTGCTCTCGCCCTACCTGTTGTCGCTATCTTCCGTGGTACGGTAGATACTTTCTTGGATGCTATCGTGATATTGAGTGCTGGTGTTTTAGTACTTGTCTATCTCATATTTGATGCGAGTGGTAGCCCTCTTGATGTAGCTTCTATAGATGCACTACTCTACAAAAACTATTTTTGGTGGGGTCTTGACCTTGTGGCTGATGGACTTGTGCTTATATATGTAGCAGGTAGTTGGTATCTTTTGGCTACTTTGATTACTGGACAGAAACTATTTATGGAAAATGTAGCGAGAGCTGCATTGATGCTAGAGCTTTTGGTATCGTGGATGGTATGGTCTCACCACCTACTAGCAGACCAAGGACAGCCAGAGATGATGAAGCTAATCTCAGGTGAGATGGTGACAGCATTTGAGTTACTTACTCAGGGATTGGCACTATTTATCACTCTAGTTACTCTATGGAAAGCACGACCACTCAAGATGACTATGGAGCTGAAGTATCTACTCGGTGGATTGGTCGGATTTGGTCTAGCAGTTCCCGCTGCGATCATACAGGCAGATATGGGTATGAATAGAGTCTTACATAATACTCAGTGGATTATTGGTGCACATGTACATATCGCTCTTATAGTTGGTCTTTATATGACTCTATATAGTGCAGTATATGTGCTATGGCCTATAGTGACCAACAATACCAAATTGTATTCGAGTAAACTATCAAATGCTCACTTTTGGTTGCACCTATTGGGTGGCATCGGTATGGGTGCGTTTATGGGTATGGCTGGACTCGATGGAATGTTGAGACGACACTTGTATGTGGATGGCGAATTCAACACATTTATGGTATTGGCTGCCATAAGTGGCTCTATGCTACTGTTGGCTTGGGTACTATTTTTGGCAAACATCATACTATCTGTTGGTGTCAAAGGTTTGGTAGGAATATTTCTACCATCAGTAGACAAGACAGCATCATATGGTATAGAGCCTGAGACAGTAGCAGAAAATCATAAAGTATAATTAGTTTCATGATAGAATGGTAGGGAATGGTAGGGGTCAGGTTATTCATGATGCATTCCGCTACGCTCCACGCATCACAAATCACCAGACCCCTATCGTTCTATCGTTTCTATCGTATCCAAAAGTAGCAGCTAGGGGACATTGGTTTTGTGAGTGAAACGAACGAAACCTGTGTCCCCGCATAGTGATTGTCGGACTTTGTCTGAAACATAAGTTGCTACAGTCGAGGTCAGGTAATTCATGATGCATTTGCTACGCTCATGCATCACAAATCACCAAAGCCCTACAATTCATAAAATAAAGGACAACCTTGATACACTTAAAACGAGTAGCGTTAGAGATCAAAACCATTGGTTTGTATGATTTAGTTTTGCAAGATGTGCAGAAAATCGCAGGTAAAAATCAGCTAAGCGAAGACGAAATCCTAGAGATCATACGAAACAACCCTCAAATATTGGAGGACTATAAGCAGATAAATATAGAGTACAATCTAAGCAATATTCACCTCAGAGATATAGAGCTAGAGAAGATAGATGATAAGTGTAGAGATGAGGCAAAGGCTATCAATGACAATTTGTCACACATCAGAGAGATAGAGAAGTATACACTAGATTTCGAGCAGAGTTCTACACTAGTCATCATCTTCTCTATAGAGTTTTTTGTCCTCTTTTCTGTGCAGTATTTTATAGTTTTGTTGGATCTGAAAGAGTGGCAAATATTGATATACTCCATCTTTGCAAGTAGTATAGCTATAGCGTGGTGGTATGCTAAAAAAGAGCAGAAAAAATATGCCAAAAATAGCCTGATATTTGAAGAGAAGTATGAGCAAACGCTAGAGATGATAGATAGATTAGAGCGAAACGGATGTATCTCCAAATCTGATCTAGTCATAGCGGAGTGCGAAGAACATGTCTAAACCTGTAGAGATAAGATATAGATGGAACAGAGAGAACCTAGAGAGAGTATTTGACTCATCGTATAGATATCAGTTTGAAAACTCTCACAAACGATATATAGGGTGGTTTTTTATAGCTCTTATGCAGTTTGGAGTAGTCGCTGCACTAAAAGGTGGCTCATTTGGACTACTTCTATTTTCTACTATAGTATTGATCTATTGGTACTACGGCAAGAAGATGATAGCCAAACGAAGAGCTATCAGTTCATTTGAAAGTTCGGAGTTTCGAGATAGACTCATAGAGATGAGCGTAGATGAGGAGGGAATACTCATCAAGCCACACACCCTACTCAAATGGGACGAGATGGATGAGATCAGATCTATAGGAGATGATATAATGCTATATAGACACCCAAATTTCCACTACATACCACTATCTGCTTTTGGATCAATAAAAGAGGTGAGTAAATTTAAATCTCTAGCTAGAGAGAGAGGAAAACTAAGATAATGGAGTATCTATATATAGGACTCATCATACTATTTGTCATAGCACTACTTGTGGTCGGTTTCGTGATGGACGAAGAGGATCTGGAATAGGCTACTTGTGATTTATGTTTCAGCTAAGGTCAAACAATCACTATGCGAGGACACAGTTTTCATTCGCTTCGCTCACGAAACCAATGTCCCTTAAGGGATTGAAGCCGATGATCATTTTTCGACAGCTCAGATCTAGAGTAGGGTGTATTTAGTCTGAACGGTTCTAACTATGCAATATCCCATTCGGGTTTACCAGTAGGTAGCTAGCTATGGCAAATACTCCTGCTAAAACGACTCGTTTTACGATGACACCTATGTTGTTACCTATTTGGCATGAGCTGCATTGACTGTATTTTTTGGCTTCGTACTGTGCATAAAAGAAAAATGATATCATTAGTATGATTATGGCAGGGAAGAGTACTTTATCTGTAGTATATATGGTATTTAGAGTCTCAGGCAGAGGACTAAATAGAGGTGTGATGAGTGTCAATCCCATGATGATGAGTAGCTTGTCCGTGAAGCTTACAAAGTAGTCTTTTTTAGAGAAGGTTGGGCAGACATCAGTAGGTGGCGGTATGAGACCATTACTTGCTAGTGCATCTAGTATCTTCTCTCTTCGTTCTTTGCTGACTTTGTCTAGGAAATTTCCTCCAAAAGTATAGTCTATCTTTCGCTGTAGTGTAGAAGCTAGCTTCTTGTCATCTATATCTATATGGAGCGGATTGCCTTTTCTGTCCTCATATACGAGCTTTATCTTTGCGTATCTAGGTACTGTCACTGTGATATCTGGATAATATAGTGTAGTCTCTGTAGAGTCAAATATATCTTCATTCTTCAATATGCGTGGATTGATATATTCATCATAGCTATCGCCATTTTTTATCAATACTATGTTGTATGGGTATGCTATCTGGATGGCTGCCATAGATTCGAGACTATGCTTATCCATAGTATCTATCATATCTTCCAATACATTATCTAGTGTCTCATTGAAGCTTCTCACATCTGTACATGTGATATTGACTCTCTCGTCTGGATATATAACTAGTGGTTGTACCATCGAAATCCTTTTAAATATTTATGAAAGCTAATAATTTTATGAGATTTAAGAAATATTTAGTAGTGACAAGGCAGAGCCTTGTCTTTTGTCGGAGCTGATTAGTGACTCTTGCCCACTACGATAATCATCTTGATGTTTATCGCTACAAATCTGATGAATTGCCAAATAAGGCATGTTCTAAAGAATTTTACAAACACTGTTGGTACCATGGTTGTATAGTTCTGATCATAAGGTTTTACTGTATCTTCGATTCTTTGCATTTTATTCCTTTTCTATAATTTATTATCTTATCTCCATGCTTATTGGTATGGAGACATATCCTGTTTGGTCTACTCTGGGATTAGAGTCCAGCCTGGCTTGAGTTTTGCTTTGTAGATAAACATATGATGTAGTATATGCTTGATCCAGTGACCAGCTAGTCCTATCTCGCCAAATGTATAGTCAAGATCACGACCTAGACCAGGAT
>WFMX01000037.1 GCA_015488875.1 Campylobacterota bacterium
CATTGATAGGATATTCAGGTGGAGGAGCAGTAGCAACACTCTTGAGTGCCAAACGAGATGATGTCAGCAGACTCATCACGGTAGCAGGAAACCTTGATACCGATGCATGGGTCAAGCTTCATCATATCTCAACACTTTCCAACTCACTGAACCCAGCAAATTACACAGGCAGATTGTATAAAATACCACAGTATCATCTTATCGGCAAGAGTGACAAGATTATGCCACAAGATATATTTCTATCATATAAAAGTAGATTTAAAAGAAAAAGAAATATCCACTATGGACTCTATGATGCGAGTCATACA
Organism: Campylobacterota bacterium; assembly: GCA_015488875.1. Classification (GTDB taxonomy): domain Bacteria; phylum Campylobacterota; class Campylobacteria; order Campylobacterales; family Sulfurovaceae; genus SZUA-451. The sequence goes on from WFMX01000037.1 coordinate 309, forward strand.
AAAAATTGGAAAGAGCAGTATAAGCACTTTTTACAGACAGTAAATCTTGAAAAGTTTGATGTAGTGAAGTGAATCGTTACCACCAGACCTCGGCTGTAGCATAACTGCATTGCAGTCGAGGGTGAACGATCACTATGTGGTGACACAGCTTTCATTCACTCCGTTCACGAAACCAATGTCCCCTAATTGTATCGTGTCCAAGAGAGAATGATTTTATGTGATGATTGAGAACATTCCAATAATGCTATTAGGTATTATACCTCAAAGGAAAATGAAGATCCCTCTCTCTCTATGCTCTCTATTTTTAGCTTAGTATCATGTAAGGCAAGTATGTTTTTTACTATGGAGAGTCCTAGACCCATGGAGTTGTCCCAGCTTTGGGTGCTTGATCGGTAAAATTTTTGTGTGACCTTGCCAATGTCATCTTGGCTGATGCCCCTTCCTCTGTCTATGACACTGATGCTCTTAGGTGATATCTGGACTAGCACTTCATCATCGGAGTATTTGATGGCATTCTCTATGAGGTTTTTGAGTACTATCTCAATGAGTGTTCTGTCTGCTGATATGCTACGGTCGTCTCCCACTATAGTAATGATGCGGCTCTTGTATCTCTCCTCTAGTGAGACGATGATCTCCACTAGTAGTGGATGGAGTGAGAAGCTACCTATGTGAAGCCTCGCCTCTCCGCTCTCAAATTTGTTCCACAGTATGAGTCGACCTAGGAGATCTTCTATCTTTTGACCATTGGTATATATCTTTTCCAAGAATTTCTCCTCAATGGCTCTTGATATATTTTTGTCCTCATGGAGCGTTTGGGCATATCCCATGATGGATGATATGGGATTTCTAAACTCATGTGCTATGGCAGATATCATTTCTCCTCTCTGTCTATTTTTGAGCTTGAGCTTTGCACTATACTTCTGCTTGTCTTGCTCTCTCTTCTTTGCACTCTGTAGGACTTTGACTAGATTTTTGTTGATATCATCGAACTCTTTGGTAAATGAGTTGCCATCTGCGGATAACTCTTTGGTGGTCGTGAAGTTTCGCAGACTCTCATTGATGGCATCTAGCCTTCTCTCTACTCTCTTTGCTCCTACATATAGTGCTAGTAGTATGATAGCCATGGATATAGCCAATATGCTCATATCTAGCCCTATATCTTCATATCTGCCTAAAATATATACTAGCGACATATAGAAGAGTCCTAGGAGTACTACCATCAGTATAGATATACGCAACAGTATGAACTGTGTCACGCTAGGACGAGTGATCATATCCATCTAATTTAGTTTTTTGTAAAAGTCATCTAAATAGCTATCGAAATCTTCAACTACAAAGTAGCCACCCACTCTGATGAGTAGCTCTTTTTTGGGCGAGTAGAGATATATAGTTGGTGCAAATCTTGTCGCTGGCAGACTCTTCATCTCCTCCCCATTCTTGTCTACCTCGACCAATACAAACTTCTCTAGCCTCTTTGAGATACCACTATCTGCTAGTGTCTGCGATCTCATCTTTTTGCACCATCTACAGTGCTTCTGCTCTATAAATACCAGCAATGGTCTATTTTGTGAAGCTGATTTGGCAAATGCTTCGCTGAGACTGCTCTCCCACCCTAGCCCTTGTGCAGACAAATTGGTGGATGACAACAAGGCTAAATAGGCAAATATCACTATGATTATTCTCTGCATTTATGGCTCCTTAATGGTTCTAAAATTGCTCTATAGCTATGAGGAAGATTTGATATAGCTTCTCCACCTCATCTATAGTGGTTCGTTCGTTTGGTGCATGTATTGTATCATTTATCACGCCAAACTCTACTGTCTCGACTCCATACTCTGCCAAAAATCGTGCATCGCTAGTACCGCCAGCTGTGGAGTGGTCAGGTTTGATATGACATATCTGCTCTATGGCGCTATCTAATGCTCGCACTACAGGCGTGTCAGGGTTTGTGAGGAATGGCTTGGCAGATTGTGACAATTTTAATGTATAGTTCATACCATCAAAATATCTACCGACAAATCTCTCTACGGAGGCGGCATCTGTCTTTGTGGAGTTGCGGATATTAAACATCATTTTGAGCTTGCCAGGAGTGACATTGGTCACCTCCATACCTGCACGGATATCTGTGATGACAAATTTGCTAGGGGCGAAATACTCATCCCCTTCATCGAGATCGACCCCTGCTATCTCTGGCAGTATCTGTGCCACCTTATGTATGGGGTTTATCGATTTTTCTGGATATGCGGCATGCCCCTGTCTACCATGCTTTTCCACTACGCCATTGATGGAGCCTCTCCGTCCTATCTTGATAGAGTCGCCAAATAGTTTGTCGCAGGTAGGCTCTGCCACTATGCTATAGTCAGGCAAAAGAGCTATCTCTTTGAGGTACTCTAGCATGATCTGTGTACCATACTTCGCCTCGCCCTCCTCATCGCTAGTCAAGAGTAGAGATAGCGTGCCTTTGAACCCACTGCTATCTCTCATAGCTTGTACGAATGCTGCTACTCCGCTCTTCATATCTTGGGCACCACGAGCTGTGATGACTCCAGCATCTATGATAGGGATGAATGGATTGCTATCCCATCCATCACCAGCAGGTACTACATCGACATGACCTGCAAAGCATAGGTGTGGTCCCTCGCTAAATTTTTTGTATAAAAATAGATTTTTTACACCAGCCTCGTTTTTCCATATAGAGCTATATCCATCAAGATAGCTCTCTATAAATGACAACAACCCTGCATCGTCAGGCGTGACGGAATTGTGGCTCAGAAGCTTTATGAGTAAGTCTATCACTTCTCTGTTTTTGTTATCCATGATTTGTATGCTCCAATATATGATCCCTAAATATGCAATAAAATTGTAACTTATGGTAGTTTTATGATTTCTAATACATTATTTGGGTTTATTGTTATATCTTAAAGAGATTTAATATATAATGATAAAGTTTAGATTTACGAGCTATAAAGGATAATTGTGCATATTGACAACACTGTTTTGGCAAAATTGGAAAAACTTTCGCATCTTCACATAGATGAGAATAAAAAAGATGAGATCATAGAGCAACTCTCTGAGATAGTCTCTTTCGTAGAGAATTTAGCTGAGCTTGATACTAGCTCACTGGATGCTTCGTTCTCTACACTAGAGGGCGGTACTCCCATGAGAGGAGATATCGTCTCTAGTGATAGCAGTATATCGCAGAGTATATTGAGCCATGCACCACAGAGTGAAGATGATTTCTTCATAGTACCTGCTATCATAGAGTAGCAGATGATAAAACTCTATGGTATAAAAAATTGCGATAGTGTCAAAAAGGCTATCAAATTTTGCAAAACAGAGGGTATAGAGTATATACTATATGACTTCAAAGAGACCACTGTAGATAGCTCCACTATAGAGAGATGGATAGCGTCTGGAGCTACTATAAAGCAACTCTTCAACGCCAGAAGCACCACATATCGAAACCTAAAATTGAAAGATAGAAATCTTAGCGATAAGGAGAAGATGGATTGGTTGTCAAAAGAGAATATGCTCATCAAGAGACCCGTAATAGAGCTAGAGAGTGGTAGAGTATTGGTAGGGTATGATGAGTCACTCTATCGAAAATATTTAGTTTAACCCAAAGGAGAGGGATATGTCAAAATTTGATATCAAAAAATTGCTACAGAGTGTCGTGAGCCATGGGGCTTCAGACTTACACCTAGTGAGTAGAAGTGAACCGCAGATCAGAATGTCAGGAGCGTTGAAGCCTGTCAATCTGCCTATCATGACTGGTGATGATATAGAAGAGATGTGTTACTCTCTCCTCACAGAGAAGCAGAAGCAAGAGTTCGAAGAGCATAATGAGCTTGACTTCGCTCTGGAGATTCCTGGTATGGGAAGATTTAGGGGCAACTACTACAAGACTATGGGTGATATAGCGGCTGCCTTTAGGGTAATTCCTATAGAGATACCATCACTAGATGATCTGAGTGCACCACCTATATATAAAGATTTGATCAAGAGAGAGAAAGGTCTCATACTTATTACTGGACCTACAGGGTCTGGTAAGTCTACCACACTAGCCGCAATGCTAAATGAGATCAACTTGACAGAACACAAACATATATTGACGGCGGAAGATCCAGTGGAATTTATCCACAGGAACAAAAAAGCTGTATTTTCTCATAGAAATGTGGGACCAGATACCAATAGTTTCGCATCAGCTATGAAGTATGCCCTTCGTCAAGATCCAGATGTCATACTGATCGGGGAGATGAGGGACAAGGTCACTATAGAGGCTGGTTTGACAGCTGCTGAGACTGGTCACTTGGTCTTCGGTACACTTCACACCTCATCTGCACCTGGTACTATCAACCGTATCATTGATGTATTTTCTGGTGATGAACAGCCACAAATTCGTGCGATGATTGCGACATCTCTAGTGGCAGTCGTGGCACAAATGCTCTTGCCAAAACTAGGCGGTGGACGAGTCGCTGCATCAGAGATCTTGACTACGAACCACGCTATATCAAACCTCATCCGTGAAGATAAAGTACACCAAATATACTCTCAAATGCAGATAGGTCAAGGTGATACTGGTATGCAAACACAGACGCAGTCTATCATGAGATTTTACAAAGATGGCAGGATCAGTAGAGAGGTTGCCCTACAGTATGCCAACAAACCTGAAGAGGTAGCAAGAGCATTAAATGTCTAAGTTGATCGAAAGGTAGATAGAATGGACAAGAGCATCAAATGAATAGTATGATTGAAAGGTAGATAGAATGGACAAGAGCATCAAATGAATAGTATGATCGAAAGGTAGATAGAATGGACAAGAGCATCAAATGAATATTATGATTGAAAGGTAGGCAGAATGGATTTGAGTACACTAAATATATTGGATGTAGTGGTAGGTACTATAGTCATCATCTTAGGTATCAAGGGGATGATGAATGGTCTCATCAAAGAGCTGTTTGGACTAGCAGGTCTCATAGGTGGTGTATATGTAGCATCAAGGATGGCAGAAGAGATAGGAGAGATGATAGATAGAGAGCTGTTTCATATCGACAATCCTGCTGCACTCAAGCTTTTGGGTTTTATGGCTGTCTTTGCTGGGGTATGGATAGTGGCTATTATGGTGGGAGCTATATTTTCTAGACTTATCAAGATGAGTGGTCTAGGGTTTGTCAATGGTCTCTTTGGATTTATATTTGGTGGCGGTAAATACTTTCTAGTATTTGCCCTCATCATTACGGCACTATCCAATGTCACACTGTTCAAAGAAAATGTAAGTCAGCACCTAGACGATAGTGTGCTCTATCCTTACCTGAAAGAGGCTGGCTCATATCTGATAAATATAGATAGTGATGTTACGCCAAAGATAGATATCAACGCTACTACCGCCATGCCATCGTCGACGCTCAAAGAGTTGGATTTGTTGTTAGAGACTAATGCTTCAGTAGATCCAGAGTAGAGA
>WFMX01000038.1 GCA_015488875.1 Campylobacterota bacterium
AAATGAGAGCGTCACATTCAAAAAGAAGAAGAAAAAAGATGACAAAAAGAAGAAAAAATCAGATAGCGAAGATGGAGAGGCGTAATGTTTGAAGATATCAAACCACATCTTGTAGAGTTAAGGAAGAGATTGGGCATATCTGTTGCAGCTATATTTGTCATGTTTGTATTGGCATTTATATTTCACCAAGGTATACTAGAGTGGATCACAGAGCCTCTCAATGATGCACTAGCAGAAGTAGCCAAGGTATCCGAAAAGGCTGCCAATGGAATGATCACTACTCATCAAGTGGGTGGAGCATTTTTCGTAGCTATCAAGGTCTCATTTTTTGCTGGACTACTAGCTGCACTACCTATAGTACTATATCAACTATGGCTATTTGTAGCACCAGGTTTATATGATACAGAGAAAAAGATGGTGATACCCTTTGTGGCTGGTGGGTCATTTATGTTCTTTACTGGTGTCCTCTTTGCCTACTATATCGTGACACCGTTTGGCTTTCAATTTCTCATAACATTTGGATCTTTTCTATATACTCCTCTCATCAACATAGAGGATTATGTGGGCTTTTTTACCAAGATAATGTTTGGGTTTGGTATCGCCTTTGAATTACCTGTATTTGCATATTTTTTAGCTCTATTGGGTATGGTTAATGACCAAAATATGAAAGATTTTTTCAAATACGCAGTCATCATCATCTTTGTGGTTGCCGCACTCTTGACACCACCTGATGTCTTGACTCAGCTACTTATGGCAGGACCTTTGGTGCTACTGTATGGACTCTCCATATTGATAGTCCGCTCAGTCAATCCTGCTAAATCAGACGAAGAGGATTAGCGTAGCTTTTTATATGCATAGAGAGATAGATAAGGAGTTGATGACAGATAGCTATGACTACCATCTCCCCAAGAGTCATATAGCGAACGAACCTCTATACCCTAGAGATAGTGCCAAGCTCTTAGTCTACGACAGAGCTAATGACACTATAGTACACACAACATTCTCTAAATTGTTAGATTTTTTACCAGTAGATACATCTGTAGTCATTAACGATACTAGAGTGATCAAAGCTAGAATATTTGGCTTCAAATCTACAGGCGGTAGAGTAGAGTTGCTTTTCAATAAACCTATAGATGCACACAGCTCATTGGTATTCATAAAAGGCAGAGTCAAGATAGGTAGCATTGTCAAATTTGACGATGATCTCACCGCTACAGTTTTACGACTAAATAGTGATGGATCGAGGGTAGTGAAGTTTGAGTATCGAGGCAACCCTATCAGATTTGAAGAGCTTGTATTGGTATTAGACGAGATAGGTCACATCCCTTTACCACCATATATAGATAGGCAAGACAATGCAGATGACGAGATAGATTATCAGACTCTATTTGCCAAAAATGCAGGAGCTGTAGCTGCCCCGACGGCATCTCTACACTTTACTCCTGAACTCTTCAAGAGAGTTGAAGATCGACACCAAGTAGAGAGGGTCACACTACATGTCGGTGCTGGTACATTCAAGCCTGTGGAGGCAGTAGAGATATTAGATCACCCAATGCACTCAGAGTATTTCTCCATTCCTCGGACTACCGCTGATCTATTGGATAGCAACAAGAAGATATTGGCTATAGGTACTACAGTCACGAGAACTATAGAGTATTATAGCAGAACCAAAAAGAGAGATGGAGAGTGTGATCTATTTCTCAATCCGCACAATCCACCACAGAGAGTAGACTATCTACTGACAAATTTCCATCTGCCCAAAAGTACACTAATAATGCTTGTTAGTTCATTTGTTGGCAGAGAAAAAACACTAGAACTATATAGCGAAGCGATATCACACAATTATCGTTTTTTTAGTTATGGTGATGCTATGTTGATAGTGTAAATTTTAATTAGGAGAGATAATGGCATATTACAATTGGATATTGGCATTTCATGTTATGAGTTTCATGAGTTGGATGGCGATGCTTTTTTATCAGCCGAGGCTATATGTGTATCATAGAGAGCATGCTGATAACGATGGTTTTGTAGAGGTGGTCAAGATACAAGAGTACAAGCTCTACAAGTATATAGGACTACCTGCAATGTGGGCAACTATAGCGAGTGGTGGGGCATTGATATATCTCGTGCCTACCATGCTAGATAGCAAATGGCTCATAGTCAAGCTAATTTTTGCAGCCATTATGGTTGCCTATAGCTTTTCATTAGAGTTCATCAGAGTGAAGCTAATAGATGACCCACATTACAAGAGTGGTAAATTTTTTAGATTTTACAACGAAGTACCTACACTGCTCATGATAGTGATAGTTATTATGGTAGTTTTGAAACCAATATAGTTTTTTTGTTGCTATATAAGGCAAATAAATATTTTATTTAGTAATAGTCTGTTATAATCATAGCTTAGAGGTACCAGATACCTAAATATAATCACAAACACAAGGAGTGAAAAGTGGAACTTCCAGACATCTCAATACCAAAGGTTGTTTTAGACTATATACCTATGGATCAAATACCAGCATTGGCACACCCGCCATTGGTGCATTTTGCTATAGTTTTACCTATAATGATTGTTCTTTTAGAGCTTGTAAATATAATAGTAAAGAGTGGAGCTACCCCAGAAGTACCTAAGGGTAGAGGCGTAAGTACACTTTCATTTTTATTGATTCTAGCTATGGTTGTCATATTTGCAGGTGCATTTGCATCAGGCACAGTAGATGGTAAAGCTACTTGGAGTATACTTAGTAAAGATGCTCAGAGTGCATTGGGTGCTCATAAATTATTGGGTACTTATCTTGTATTTGCTTCGTTGGGTTTGTTATTATTCAAACTCCTCTCTCTTATTACAGGTCGCATAGGAAGAATCCTACTATTGGTAATAGCTATAGCTTTTGCTGGCGTTGTACTGAAGCAGGGCAAGGCAGGCGGAGAACTAGTATATAAGTATGGTGCAAATGTTCAAGCTTTCAAAGATAGTGATGAGAAAGTATTTGATCTAAATGATGATATGAGTGATCTCAAAGAGGATTTAGCAGACTGTGAAGAATCTCAAAAAGAGGCTGAAGCTGCGGCTAAAGCTGAGACAACTCCTGCTCCTGCCGAAGTAGTCAAAGCAGAGGCCAAAGTAAAAAAGGTGACTCAAAAAGAAGCTGTAGAGGCTGTAGAGGAGAGTTCTGAGTTCAAAGAGCAGTCCAAGCAAGATGCTGAGAAGATAACAGCAGCGACAGAGATGGCTACTGAAGCCAAAGCAGATGTAGCAGAGGTGACTAAAGAGGAAGCTGTGAAAGCTGTAGAGGAGAGTTCTGAGTTCAAAGAGCAATCCAAAGGAGATGCAGAGAGTGCGACAGCAGCAGCAGTAACTGAGTAATATTTCTACTAGTGACGAAGCTCCTGCTTCGTTACCCAACATTACCCCCCCCACAAATATCAATCCATCGCCACTATTACTGATGTGCAAAAGAACTAGTGAGACTAGTAGTTTTATTTTTGATAGGTTTCTTAGGATAGATTTAGTAGATTTTGGGTACTATCCCAACTCTATGAAAATATTAGACATCTTGTGAAACTAATTGGAGACGATTCACTTCCAAGTTTTGTAAGAACTAATTATCTATTTTGTTCACAAAGGCAGCATCCGTGGAAGAGATATTAAGCTCGTTATCTACTTATGGTTATATCATATTGGCATTCTACTCCTTTGGAGGTGGTATGGCTGGATTGGTAGGTGCTGGTATACTCTCCGCTATGGGCAAGATGGATATCACATTATCCATCACTATCGCTGTGATATTCAACTATATAGGCGACAATGTACTATTCTACATGGCACAAACCAACAAAGAGTCAGTAATGCCATATATCAAGAAGTTCAAGGGTCGTATACATGGCAGAACCGTATTGCTAATGCGAAAATATGGTTGGATGGTTGTATTTATCCAAAAGTATCTATATGGCATCAAGACACTAGTCCCTGTCATAATGGGACTAAGCAAATATGACTTCAGGAAATTTGCCATACTCAATGTATTTGCGACTATCACTTGGGGTCTTACAGTAGGACTCCTCAGCTACTACTTCTCGGCAGCGGTTCGTGGATGGTTTGGCTAAGGAAACTCAAAAAAAGTAAACCCATATCTTACTTATTCTTGTACTCCTAGTCGAATGCTCTCAATCGTCACACTAAACGATTATGCTCCTCTTGAGAGCATCCAACTAGAAACAAAATTTCTGCGTAATATTGGTAGTTTTATTCTTGTATAGTTCCTTGTCTCGTTGGCTTAACCTCAATTGGATATAATACGATAATTCTATTTTAAGGTGTCAATATGTCCATATCTGTTGTGATATTAGCTGCTGGTCAGGGTACTCGCATGAAATCAACCAAGCCAAAAGTGCTTCATGAAATATCTGGTAAAGCTATGCTTTTTCATGCTATAGATGTGTCCAAGGAGATCACAGATGATATCACCGTAGTACTGTCTCATCAGTATGAGAGGGTCGAGAGTGCTATAAAAGAGAGCTATCAAGGTATAAAGTTTCACAAGCAAGATACGGAGCTATACCCTGGTACTGGCGGTGCGATGAAGGGTCTATCATATCAAAATGACAAGGTATTGATACTCAATGGCGATATGCCACTCATCACACCTCAATCGCTAGAGTCTCTAATCGATGGCGATGGAGATATCCATATGAGTGTCATAGAGATGGATGACCCTACTGGATATGGTAGAGTAGTGATCAAAGATTCCAGAGTATTGGAGATAGTGGAACAGAAAGATTGCACATCTAAGCAACTAAATATAGCCACGGTAAATGCTGGTATATACCTCATCAAAAAAGAGATGTTGGATAAGTATATACCTGCACTTGATAATAATAATGCACAATCAGAGTACTACCTCACAGATATCATCAAAATGGCAGTCGATGACGGCAAGATTATCAAGCCTGTATTTGTCAAGGAGGAGGAGTTCAAGGGTGTCAACTCCAAGCTAGACTTAGCAAAAGCAGAGGAGATTATGCAAAGACGCATAAGAGAGTCTCTCATGATGGCTGGAGTAACCATGAGACTTCCTGAGACCATATATATAGATATCAGAGCTAGATTTGAAGGTGAGTCTATACTAGAGAGTGGAGTCTCCATATTGGGTCATTCACATATCATCAACTCACATATCAAATCCAACTCTGTAGTAGAAGATGCCACCGTGCGAGATAGCGACATAGGACCTATGGCAAGGATACGCCCTGCTAGTGATATAGCAGATACCCACATAGGTAACTTTGTCGAGGTCAAGAAGTCTACACTCAGAGGGGTAAAGGCTGGACACTTATCATATTTGGGTGATGCCACTATAGATAGAGGGAGCAATATAGGTGCAGGTGTCATCACATGCAATTATGACGGCAAGTCAAAATATCAAACCACCATAGGCAAAAATGTCTTTGTGGGTAGCGATAGTCAGCTAGTAGCACCTGTAGATATCGCCGATGATGTACTCATAGCAGCTGGCACTACGGTATCCAAAGATGTAGCCAAAGGGGAGCTTGCGATATCGAGAGTACCTCTCAAGAGAGTAGCTGGCTTTTTTGATAAATTTTTTGGTAAATAGATAATGATTAGGAGTCTATATGCAGTTTGATTTGAACGGTAAAAATATATTGCTAGGTGTGACGGGTAGTATATCTGCATACAAAGCTTGTGATTTGGCTAGGCTATTTGTAAAGTCTGGTGCTACAGTGCGAGTAGTCATGACAGCTAGTGCGCAGAGGTTTGTATCTGCATTGACATTTGAAGCACTCACTAGACATAGTGTACTTACCCAAGATAGCGAGAGCTGGAGTAGCGAGCTAAACCACATAGAGATAGGCAAGAAGTCTGATATATTTGTCATAGCACCTATCACAGCAAACAGCATCAACAAGCTAAGCAAGGGCATAGCGGACAATATATTATTGGAGTCTGCATTGGCCTTTGATGGCGAGATAGTGATCGCACCTGCCGCCAATACCCAAATGCTACAAAACCACTATACAGTAGGTAGTCTCAAAATGCTAGCAGTCAATGATTGCAGTATAGTAGAGCCACAAAAGAAAGAGTTGGCTTGTGGCGATGTAGGTAGTGGAGCATTGGCAGAGCCTATAGAGATTTATTACAAAACCGTTCAAAGTCTATTGTCAGACTCTTTTTGGAAAGATCGCCGTATAGT
>WFMX01000039.1 GCA_015488875.1 Campylobacterota bacterium
CTTATATAATATTTTAAACCATATAGGTGTTTGAAAATCTATTTTATTATCTCTACTCATTTTAGTTTCTGATTTTCTCTATCTCTATCGTGGGTTCATTCCAGTTTGTACCCACAAAGAAGTGTTTATCGCTGTTTATTACACTAAATACTAGTGCTAAATCTCGCCACTCATAGTTGAGTCCACCTGCTGCTGACTCTCTTTGGTGCAGTGCTGTCTGTATGGAGTAACTACCTACGCCAAAATTGGCATCAAAAGATAGTCTATATCTATAAAGCTCGCCTGCTTTTAAACCCTCAAGCGGTTGACCTGTATGCCAACTATTTGTACCATACATCACTTGCCCCAACCTATCTTTGATACCATAACCCAAGATTAGTCTATCTATATCTTTGTGGATTTGGATGGCGATATCTAACACTACAGGTTCACCTACATTTACTAGTTCTACCCTATCTCCAGCTTCATTGAGGAGTTCTATCTTCTCTACTGTTGCTTCCTTGCTTCCTGAAATAGTCTCTACTCTACCATCTTTCTCTCTCTGAACCACATTCTTATTCTCTCTTTGGGCTATGAGTGCATTGTAGTAGTCCATCACCTCTTCAGGTCTACCATCTTTGACAACTTTTCCTTTTTCTAGCAATATAGCCCTATTGCATATAGCTTGTATAGCACTTTTGTCATGAGATACTATGAGAAGGGTAGTGCCTTTCTCTTGCAAGGATCGTATCCTCTCGAAGCTCTTGTGCTGGAAGTAAGCATCACCCACGGAGAGAGCTTCATCTACTATCAATATGTCTGGCTTGTATGCTGTAGCTATACTAAAAGCTACTCTCACCTGCATACCACTACTATAGAGCCGTACTGGCTGATCAAAATACTCACCTATCTCTGCGAACTTCTCTATGTCATCTATGACTTCGTCTATCTGTTTTTGGCTAAATCCCATGATGCCAGCAGAGTGATATACATTTTGTCTACCTGTAAGATCTGGATAAAATCCCATACCTAGCTCAAGTATAGCAGATATCCTGCCATCTAATCTGATGTTGCCTGTCGTCGAGCGAAGAGTGCCTGTGATTATCTTGAGTAGTGTAGATTTGCCAGCTCCATTGTGTCCGACTATGCCTATAGCCTCCCCTCTAGGTATCTCAAAGCTTATATCATGTAGTACGATATGCTCCTCTATGGGCTTAAACCCAAAACCAAACCAAGAGAGTATCCTCTTCCATTCACTGCCATAATTTCGATATGACTTGCTGAGGTTTGAGACTTCCAATACATTTCTCATAATAGATCCGCCATATCCGCATTTGCTTTTTTGAATAGAAAAAATGCCAATGCAAGGGTAGATAGAGCAACAATAGATGGATATAGCAATAGACCAAAATCTGGAGCTTTGTCATATACTAACACACTATGATACCCCTCTATCACCCCTACCATAGGATTGAGATATAGCAAGGTATGATATTTCTCTGGCACTATAGATATAGTGTAGACTACAGGGGTGAGCCAAAACCAAAACTGTAAAACTATATTCATAATCTGCCCTACATCTCTCAAAAATACATTGATAGTGCCAAGTGATAGACCTATGCCAACAGCAAGACCAAGAGTGATGAGAACAAGTAGAGGTAGCCATATGATAGCAGATATAGCTATATGCCCCAAGAGACCAAAGACTATAAACATAGTGATAAAGAGTAGCGAAAAGTTGACAAGTGCAGTACCCACTACGATAAATGGTAAGGTCATTTTGGGAAATGCCATCTTTTTGATGAGATTTGCATTGTCTATAAATATATTGAGAGATCTGCCTACTATCTCTGCAAATAGTGTCCACCCCACCATACCTGCAAGTAGGTATATGGCATAAGCATACTGACTATCTATGCCTGGTAGTTTAGAGCTTATGATAGCTGAGAGTATGAGGGCATATATAAGTACTTGTGCTAGTGGGTGAAGTATCATCCATATGAAACCTAGCTTACTCCTAGCAAAACGAGATTTGAAATCTGTCTTGATAGATGAGACGATAAAATATCTATAGCTCCATACAGAGTAGAGTATGCCTCTCATCTATATCCGCTCATAGTCATCTTTGAGTCGGACTATATCATCTTCTCCTAGATATGACCCCACTTGTGCCTCTATCAGTACTACATCTATCTTGCCTGGGTTTTTTAGTCTATGAGTCTCTCCTATAGGTATATATGTTGATTCGTTTGGCTTAAGTGTGATCTTCTCTTCTCCTAATGTCACTATGGCCGTACCACTCACCACTATCCAGTGTTCACTACGGTGGTAGTGTTTTTGTAGCGAAAGTCTCTGCCCTGGTTTTACCACTATTCGTTTTATCTTATAATTTTCACTCTCTTCTAGTACTGTATATGTACCCCAAGGTCGATGTGCCGTCAAATGTATGTGAGGAAGCTCCGTCTCACGCCCCTTTAGCTCTGCTACTATCTCTTTGATCTTTTGAGAGTTACCTTTCTTTGTCACCAATAGTGCGTCAGGCGTATCCACCACTATGAGATCATCTACACCAGCTAGTGTCACCATCCTGCCACTAGAGTATACGAAGTTATCTTTTGCTCCTAGTGCTATGAGATTATCATCTACTGTGTTGCCACTCTCATCTGCAGGGAACTCTTCTGCTAGTGCATCAAAACTTCCCAAATCGCTCCACCCTATACTACTAGCTACTACTTTGACACGATCGCTCTTCTCCATCACTGCATAATCTATGCTATCTTCAGGTATAGACTCCATGTCATCATGTTTGATACGAATCATTGATGAACTATCTGCATTATCATATGCTTTTCTTGAACTATCATATATCTTGGGTGCATACTTTTGCAACTCATCTAGGAATACACCTGCCTTGAAGCAGAACATACCACTGTTCCAATAATAATTGCCTGCATCTACATATGATTGTGCTATTTCTTTGTTTGGTTTTTCTTTAAATGCTGTGACATCTTCACC
>WFMX01000040.1 GCA_015488875.1 Campylobacterota bacterium
ATGTGTATAAGAGACAGAGATAAATCAAATAGATCAATCTCCAAAACACTTATGCCATCACGCCCCAAACGCTCTTTGAGTTGTTTAGTTTTCTGTGAAACATCGTTCTCCTGTGCTGGGTTGTATGGCACTATATAGAATGGTATCTCTCCACCCAATGCACTCATGGACAAGAAACTCTCTTTTTTGAGGTTTTCAAAGAGCTTATCGTATTTGTCTTCTAATGCTTCTAATTTCATTTGCATCTCTTTATGTGTTCATTTATCTCGTTATCACTATATAAAAAACTACTAAGATATTTTGGGTCATCTTGGACTATGAGTCTTATGAGTTCTTCGCTGAGGTATGGTCTTTGGATATTCTTATTTTTTACACTATCTATAAATCCAGCTTGTTCAAACATCTTGAACATCACCTGTTTGAGTTTGTATTGTGTAGCATCTGAAATGGTGTCAAGATTATCGTAAGCAACTCTCTTGCTGTCATAAAATGTCTCATAATCACTATTGAGAAGTTGAAAATCAAAAAGAAGTACTTTGTTTCTCATAACTTCTACTGCAAAATCAGATATGAAAGCATAGAGCTTAAAACAACTCAGCATTGTGAGGTTTTTCGCATCACTGCTTGAAGCTTCTTCGTAATATGCAAGCTGTTCTACTGTCAACGATTGAAGTCTTTTTTTGAACTCGACAAACTCTCTTTTTCTTGTAGCTATCGTCCCTTTTTGTAAAGCATCATCATCAATAACACTCTTTGCGACTTTGTCCCAATCAAGAGTTTCTTTGTAAAGCAAAGCAATAGTTTCAGATTCATAAACTTGTAGCGATACTGCTGCATATGATAAAAGATATTTTGAAGCCACGAAACTTTACCACCAAGTTATAAGATTTTATCTATTTTAACAAAATTTATATATGAGTGTTGTTAAATAGAAGAGAGAAAAATACACCCCTGCCGTGAATGGCACAAAAACCAATGTCCCCTAAGCGGATGGTTTAAAAGATGGGATAGCTATCTTTATCGTTCGCGAAGAGGATTTTGCCTTTGTAATTTCTGTTTATCTCTCTGAGTGTATCTGTCTCTCTGCCTAGGGTTCTCTTCATTCTGTGTGATAGTACCAATCTTCCGACATCGGCTTTTTGTGCTATGAGACCTATAGTTAGTGGAGTCATGTGTAGATCTGCTGCTATGCCTGTGGCATTTTGGGGTATGGCATTGTGGGCTATGAGTATATCGCTACCTTTGGCTAGCTTCTCTAGCGTGTGGTATGAGCCGTTCATATCTCCTGATATGGTGATGGAGTGCTTGCCTATATCTATGCGATATGCTAGAGCAGGTATGGGACCATGGTGGACAGATATGGTCGATATGCTGATGCCGTCTTTTCGATATATCACTTTTGGCTTTTTTGTCATCTTGATAGTGTATGGCTTTAGTGCAAATTGTGATCTGCCATCTAGGTAGTCGCCCATGTATTGCCATGCTCCTACGCCTGTAGCGAAGAGTCTATCTATGAAGGTAGTGGTACTTGGCATCATATCATTGCTATCGGGTCCAAATATCCTCAAAGCTCTATCTCTGTCTACAAAAAAACTAGCTTTTAGAAGAGATGGTATGTCTGCAGTATGATCTATGTGTAGATGTGTGAGAAGTATGATATCTAGATCTTCTATCTTGGCATCTGACTCTTCAAACCTGAGCATAGCACCAGCACCAAAATCTATGAGAACTCTACTCTTGCCATCTATCCATATGAGATAGGCTGATGAAGCCCTCTTGTCACCAATCTCGGGCCCTCCTGAGCCTAAAACCTCTATAGAGATACTATCTTTTGAGAGCAGCGTGACTGTGAGTAGTAGTATGGCTAAATATATCTTTTTCATACACTCTTTCCTTTATCATCTCTATTATTATTTGATGCTTGATGTAAAGTGAGTGTTGGGTAGGCAAATTCTAGATTGTTCTTTTCTAGTATTTCGGCTATCTTGTACATGACATCTTCTTTGACTTCTAGCCACTCATTCCATACAACTGTCCTGCTAAAGCAATATAAGAGTATATTGACACTAGAGTCGGCAAACTCATCTAAATAGACTAGGGTGGTTCTCTTGATACCTTTGAAGTCTTCGATAGATACTAGCCTTGCTTCTCTATTGGGGTCGTCAAATGATGTGTGTTCGTTGGCTATGCCTGCATGTTCATGTAGCATTAGTCTGATATCCGATATGGCATTTTTGATATCTGAAAAGTCAGACTCATATGTGACTCCTATGTTCATCTTGATACGGCGACCTATGCGTCTTCGACTCCAGTTTTTTACCCCTTTGTTGGCTAGCTCGAAATTGGGTATAGATATGAGTGCATTGTCAAATGTCCTGATGGTAGATGCTCTTAGTCCTATCTCTACTACTGTGCCATCTACATCTTTTGTCTCTATCCAATCGCCCTGCTCAAATACATTACCTATCAATATGGATATAGACCCAAAAATGTTGGCTATACTATCCTTGGCAGCAAAAGCTACTGCTGCACCTGCTATACCTAGACCTGATAGCAGAGCGGTCAGGTCTACACCAAAAATCTTGAGTATAATGATAACGGCTAGTATGATTATTAGACCATTTATCACCTTGATGATTAGGTTTAGTACTTCGTTTTTGAGTACTCTACTACTCTTCATCCGCTCGCTCTTTAGGAAAAATATAGTATTTGTAGTTCTATATATGAGTATAGCTATCAAAATCACATATATTATAGCAAAGAGTTTGCTGATATTTATGCTCTTTGTGTCTATTCCCAAATTGATAACAAAAATAATATGAAATATAAAAAGTGTAGTAAGATAGTTGAATATCTTTGTAATATGTGTCTGTATATAATCTATATCTTTTTCTAGAAGTTTATGGTAGTGTAGTGTATGATCAACAATATACCTGACTATCAATTGTATAAATATGACTAGCAGCATAACAGACAATAGTAGCGTGATTTTTCCTATATCTAGTCTTGTATCCACGAGGTAGTAGTTGATTTTTTTACCAATCTGTGTATCATTTAGTTTTCTGAATTTTGCAATTGTTTTCGATTTGGACAGAGTAGCAGTTCTATATATGCTGTAGCTATTGTCTATCAGTTCGGAGCTGAATGTATTGGCAACACTCTCTAGTGCTTTGTAGCTCCCTATACTCTCTATGATCAACTTATCTTTCTCTATCGAGCTATTGAGATCATCTATCTTGAATTTGTGCAGATCCAATGGTTTGAGTGATGCAAAATATTTGACTATTATCTCATATACTTTGTCTTCAAAAAACTCTTTTGAGCGGTTGTCGGTCTCTCGTAGCACATCTTTGAGTGCATTTTGTATAGACTCTTTTATCATATATTGTTGCAAAATCAATCTATTATATTCGGTAGATTTGGTAGTTTTTTTATTCTCTAGCTTGATCTTAAATCTCTTAATAATAAATTGATATTGATTCTTTTCTGAGAGATATTTCTCTTTATCTGAGGCATATTTCAAGAAAAACTCTTGATATTCTAATCTCTGAATTTTTCTCGCGTCTTTTTTGTCTTTTGCAGATAGAGTGTCATTCAAAAACTTTTTTTCTATCTTCGCTTGTTTGTCGATAAAATTTTCTAACATATCAGCAGATATTAAAAAGCTCCAAGATAGCATTAAGAAAAGTACAATTTTATACATGTATACACC
>WFMX01000041.1 GCA_015488875.1 Campylobacterota bacterium
AATCAAAAGTGTTACTATTTATTTCTATTCATCTCTTTTTTTATGTGATTTATATTTCTTTTTATACCCTTGACCGATGAGTGCTTGACTCCTGATCTCTTCTCTGCTATCTTTAAACTCTTGTCAAGCTCATCAAGTGCATCTTGATATCTCTTCTGTTTGTAGTAGATCAAAGATATATTGTTGTGAGTGATGACCAAAGAGCTATTGTTTTCCCCTGATGACTCTTCTATCTTCAATGCACTTTTGTAGCTCTCTAGTGCTTTGCCATATCTCTTTTGTTTACGATAGACGCTACCGAAACCATTATAAGTTATGGCCATAGATGGATTGTTTTTGATTAAAATCTTTTTTTGCATCTGCAGTGACTTTTTGTAGTTTTCAAGTGCATCGTCGTATCTGCCTTGTTTGAGATAGATACTGCCTATGTTGTTATGCGAAATAGCGATGAGAGGGTCACTCTTTGATAAAATCTTCTTTTGTACTTTGAGTGCTTTGAGATCATATATCAACGCTTCATCATACTTGCCAAGTTTTTCATAGTAGTATCCCAATTGGTTGAAACTAATAGATGTCTCCTTGGCGTTTTCGCCATAAGTGTTTAGGTCTTCGACTAGCTGTTCAAGAGTGTATTTGATGGCATTCTCGTAGTTGCCCGCCTCTTTTGACTTTCGAGCTAGTTTGTAGTTTGTGCTGTATGCCGACAGTAGTGTCATAGAGACAAAGATGAAGAGGAATAGTACCTTTTTCATATCGTTAATCCTTTAAATTTATATAGATAATAATTGTTTGCTGACACAAACAACACTAAAAGTAACTCTATCCACCATAAACTTCAGTTGTATATGTATAGCTAAAGTTGTGATCGCCATTGCCTGTACCCACTATCTCTCGTTTGTTTCTGATGAGATTGTACTCTTTGCAGCTCTTGATGAGTCTCTGCTTGCATCCTACCCTATAGTAGGTGCGTGCTTTTTTGAAATCTCTCTTGACTCCTCCTAGACCTCGTTTATAGATATTTGCTAGATAGTAGCAAGCATCAGGGCTGAGCTCTTTGCATGCTTTGGCAAATAGCTTTTTTGCCTTGATGATATCTACCTTGATTCCATCACCTGCATAATAGAGAATGCCAAGTTTGAGACAGCCTCTAGTGCTTCCTCCTTTGCATGCTCTCAGGTAGTATCTGCTTGCCGATATCTTGTCACCGTTGTTGTATGCCTCTACTCCATCACTGTATAGATCCGCAGAGAGATTTATACTCAACAAAAGCAGTATACCTATTACTATCTTGATCATTTTCTATCCATATTTTTAAATAGCTACTATTTTAACCGATAGTAAAATAAAATTTGCTTAACTGGCTTCACTATCCTTATTTTTGGATGCTGGAAGTGGCAGCGGCTGAGATAAACCTTGTTGCAATCGAGGGCGAACGATCACTATGTGGGGAGACAGGTTTTATTCGCTTCGCTCACAAAACCAATGTCCCCTAACCGTATGGTGCTTTTTCGACAGGCTTCTCCTTACCTTTCCGTCAAAGAGATATAAAACTCTGACTCCTTGTGAAAGTCGCCATAGTCGAAGAGGATGAATGGATACTCCTCTTCGTCTACAATTACTTTGACATGTAGCTCATGATACTCTCCTCGAAATATAGACTCCTCTAGTCGAACCTTGTGCATCCCTCCACTCTTTTTCATCTCTATCTGACTGAGCCTGTAGCACTTTTCGCCTATGAAGTTGGCTATACCGAAAAATGATGCCACCTGCTTTGATTTTGGTTGGTGGTATATATCTTTTGGTTTACCATACTGCATGATTTCGCCATCTTCCAAAAATGCTATCTTGTCGCTGATAGCCATCGCCTCTTTGGGATCATGCGTCACAAATATGGCAGTTTTATTACTCTTTTTGATAATAGCAAGTAGGTCTCTCTCTATCTCCGCTTTGAGTAGTGTATCTACGCTAGAGAATGGCTCATCCAAGAGTATGAGGTCAGGGTCGGTAGCTAGTACTCTCGCTATGCTTATGCGTTGTTGTTCTCCACCACTCAACTCATGGGGATACCTCCGCTCGTAGCCTACTAAGTCGACCATCTCTAGTAGCTCTTGTACTACTTCCCTCTTTTTCTTTTTATTCTCTTTGGTTTTTTTGAGACCGAAGAGAATATTTTTCTCTACTGTGAGATGTGGAAAGAGTGCGTAGTTTTGAAACACAAAGCCGATATTTCTATCTTGCGGTTCTCTATTTCTCTTTTTGTCGAAAATCACTTGATCGTTTATCTGTAGTGAACCACTATCTGCTTTCTCAAATCCTGCTATGATGTTGAGTAGTGTAGATTTGCCACTTCCGCTCTTGCCAAGTATAGAGACTATCTCGCCATGCTCTATATCTAGGTTGATATCTTTCAGTATCGGTTTGTCGAAACTTTTGTTTAACTGCTTTAACTCTAAAATCATATATGCCTCTTTGTGATTATGATAGATAGGGGGATGAGTGAGATGACTATGATACTCAGTGCATATATAGCTGTCTCATGTAGCATCTGTGCATTTGCTAGCAGATAAGTCTTTGTAGCTAATGTCTCGTAGTTGAAAGGTCTCAACACTAGCGTCAATGGTAGCTCTTTGATCGTAGCCATAAAGAGCAGTATGAAGCCAAAGAGAAGTGAATTTCTCATCAATGGCAACTCCACTTTTAGCATGGTTTTGAAATAGTTGAAACCAAGTGATCTCGATGCTCTATTGAGGTCGATACTGATCCTCTCGAAGCCAGATTCGACTGTATTGACACCTATCGCAAAAAAGCGAACTATATATGCAAACAGGAGTGTAAAGAACGAACCACCCAAAAAGAGTTTGGTAGTGATGTAGTTGTCTATCAGCCATTTGTCGATATTGATAAAGAGCATGATGATACCTATGGCTATCACTGCACCAGGCATAGTAAAGCCTAGAGATAGAGCCTTGCCTATATATCTATTGATTACTGTAGGATAGATGCGACTCGTGTACCCTACAAAAAATGCCAACACTATGATGACAAATGCACTTAGAGCTGACGAGTAGAAGCTATTGCCGAGTATGGTCAAAAATTTATCATCTACCAACATAGTGGCATACTCATATGAGTATACAGATATCCATATGAGGGGTATCAAAAAACCAAAAATGATAGGTAGTGAGAGAAGAAAGTAACTCACATAGAGCTTGTAGCCCTTTAGTAGCTCCTTTTTCACCTCTCCGTTTGCCCCCTCTATCTTGTAGCTAGCTTTTCCTCTGTTGTACCTCTCTACGATCAGAACTATTAGCACCATCACCATTGCTATCACCGCTAGATATGTCGCACTCTTGGAGTCATGTAGCCCAAACCATGTGTTAAATATAGCAGGAGTGAGGGTCTTGACATTATAATATTCGGTGATGCCATATTCGCTGATAGTCTCCATCACCACTAGTGCAAGAGAGCCGACTATAGCAGGTCGTGAGAGAGGAAGTATGATCTCGAAAAACACTCTCTTGCGAGAACCGCCCAAGCTCAGTGCTGGATTGAGTAATGCACTTTTGCTCTTCTCAAATGATGCTTTTACTATCAGGTATATATATGGATAGAGTGCTAGAGTCATGATGATGATGACAGAGTAGATGTTTAGTACATTGAAGTACTCTTTGATACCTATAGAGCGGAGAAAGAGGTGAAAGTGGTTGAAGTAGCCGAATATATCGGAGTAGATATAGCCCATTATGTATGTAGGGATAGCAAAGGGGAGGGCTAGAGCAAATACAAATAGGTTGATAAACCTAAAGTGATAAAATGTAGTCAGATAGGCAGTACCTACCCCCAAGACTAAGGTGCAAAATCCTACGGCAAAGACTAGTATCAGTGTGCTACTGACATACTCCCATAGTACGGTCTCTTTGAGATGAATGAGAGTTTGGGTCTCGCTCCCAAAAGCATGGTTGACTACAAGTACTATAGGCAAGAGGATGATGATAGTCAGTATATAGCTGAAAGGCGACCAACGATTTAACACTTAGTACCATCCCACTTCGTTGAATATCTTCACAGCTTCAACATTGTATTTACCTAGCTTATATAGTTCTATCTTATCCTCCTTGAATTTGCCCCATGATTGTAGTAGCTTTGAGGGTGCTACATTTTTGTTGGCTGGGTACTCATAATTCACATTTGTAAAAACTTTCTGTGCCTCAGGTGAAGCCAAAAACTCTATGAATTTGATGGCATTTTCTCTATGTTTTGCATACTTTGTCACACCTGCACCAGATATATTGATGTGTGTTCCTCGCCCATCATCGCCTTGATTTGGAAAAAATATACCTATCATCTCTGCGACTGCCTTGTCGCTAAAGCTCTTGGAGTTGATGAGTTGTCCGACATAGTATGTATTGACTATAGCGACCTTGCCTATGCCAGCAGCCAAAGCTCTCATTTGGTCACGGTCGCTACCTGTGGGTCTCCTAGCAAAATTTGAGCGTATACCCTCTGCCCAAATTTTTGCCTCTTTCGCACCCTTGTGTGCGATAATAGACGCCAGTAGGGATTGATTGTAAACGCTTGAAGAACTTTGTGTCAATATACCTTTCTTGTACTTCTCGTCTGTGAGTGCTTCATATGTAGATAGAGTTTTTGGATCGACATTATCTATATTGTAGACTATGACTCTAGCTCGCTTGGTCACACCAAACCAATACCCCTCTGCATCTCTCAGGTTGGACGGTATCACACTCTCTAAGTATTTGGACTTTATAGGCTGTAGTAGTCCTCTCTCCTTGGCATATGTGAGCCTCCCTACATCTACGGTGAGTAGGATATCGGCAGGGGTATACTTCCCCTCCTCCTCTAGCCTCTTCATTATCTGGTCTGCATTGGCTTGGACTACATTGACTTTGATGCCACTCGTCTTTGTAAATTTTTTGAACAAAATCTCATCAGACGGATAGTGCCTGTGTGTATATATGTTTACCTCATTTACATCATTTGCCTCTAGCGGTACTAGTGGAGCAAGTAGGAGAATCATAGCGAGACTTCTCAATGGTATCTTTGACAATATTTTCATATCTATTTATCCTCCAATAGGTGTTCATATCGTTTATCTGTCAGTAGCTTCATGAATGCGACAAGTGCATCGACTTTTCGTTTTGTCAGCTTCTTGCCTTTGAGTAGATCTAGGTTGACTGTATCTTTTACTTCAGGCTCACCCCATGGCTTGCCTGTTTCGGGATTGTTTACCCTCTTTTTGTTATTGTATTTATCGTAGAATTCTACTACGCCTCGCAGAGTCTTGAAAACGCCATTGTGCATATATGGGGCTGTGACAGCTACATTGCGAAGTGTTGGCACTTTGAATTTACCATCATGTTGCTTGTCTGTAATGTGTGGATTGTCAAGTAGACCATGATCTACAAAATCTTTGGCTACGATCTGCTTCTCTTTGAGGGTTGGGTTGCTAGGTACTCCTATGTTGTGGTACTCATAGTTGCTAAATGTTTCACCAGTATCATCCTCTTTTTTGAGTAAGTGGCACTTTATACAGGATAGATTGTTGTTGGAAAAGAAGAGTGTCCTACCTAGATCTTCTAAGACGCTTAAGTCATATTCGCCCTTTAGGTATCTATCATATTTGGAGTCAAAAGGTGCGAATTTTTCACTATTTTCAAAGACCTCTATGGCTAACTCCATAGCTTTGTAGGCTTGATCTATATCTCCAAAAATCTTTTCACCAAAATTTTCTCGAAAAAGAGTTTGATACTCACTGCTCTCTTTGAGTCTTTCGACTACCATCGCTTTGTTACTCATACCCATCTCTATAGGATTGAGCGGTGGTCCACCTGCCTGTCCAGCTAGATCAGCCTCTCTGCCATCCAAAAACTGCCCACCCTTGTATTGGTGTTTTTTGCTATCGTAGTGGAAGCTAGGAGCTATCATAGCATACGCTGCTGTCGGAGCATTCCTGGATCCTCTGCTTTTGTTGTCATCGCCCAAAGAGACCATTGAGCCTACTCCATTGTCTCTGTCGTCCACAAAACCATGCTTTGGGTTGTGACAAGTGGAGCAACTCTCCGTTCTGTTTTTTGATAGATTTTTATCAAAAAATAGCATCTCTCCTAGCTGAGCTACCGTGCTAGCCTCTGCGACCATAGTACAAAATATAGCTATACTGATTTTCTTAATCATCTCTCCTCCTTAATAAAAGTAGATCCCATACGGTCATAAACCGCCCTTGTTCGTTCAAACCAAATTTCATACATCCCACATCAGTAGAGTACTTCAGCGTACCAAACCACAAATCCCATATAGCCAAAGAGCCACCAAAGTTGTATTGGTAAGCTCTCTTGGAGTGGTGGATTTGGTGCTGAAGTGGCGAGATCAGTATACTCTCTAGCCACTTGAAATATCTCAGCTTGATATGTGAGTGTCGTAGATTTGACCCCGCTAGATTAAATATAAAAACTAAAGCGTTGATACCCAATATATCCATAAAACTCAACAGTCCACCAAAGAGGTAGAGAAATACCCCAGATACCACACCGATAGTGAGACCAAAACGCAATCCAAATAGGATATTTTCCACAGGGTGTACCCTATAGAATGTGATAGGTGTCAGCACTTCTGCACTATGATGAACTTCATGAAATCTCCACAAAAATGGCACAGTATGCATAAAGCGATGTAGCCAATATCGTGTAAAATCACTCACCACAAATAGAGTGAGGGTAAAGAGTATCATAACCTCTGTAGAGTTCAATCCTCTATATAGATGGAAGCCAAAATAGTCTGTCAATTGCTCTTGGGTAAAAAACATCACCTCGTTCACACCTATCAATAGCGGTATGATGAGCCAACTCTTGATGAAAAAAGAGACTATGAAGTAGCGATAGTCTAGCATAGCACTAGGGTGTAACCATAGTTTTCTACTCATATTGAGCCTTTTTTCTCTAGGGTTGAGTATGAGATAGATAGTTGCTATGAGTAGCGTAGCCAATATGT
>WFMX01000042.1 GCA_015488875.1 Campylobacterota bacterium
ATATAACATCACTATGTATGCCAATGATACGAAGAGTATCTGACCTAGCTCTATACCAATGTTAAATGCTATGAGTGCAGTGGCGAGATCGTATCTAGGTAGTCCTATTTGGTTGAGTAGTGTGGCAAATCCTAGTCCGTGCAATATACCAAACAGAAGCACCACTAGCGGAAGTCTAAATCTACTATAGTTGACCTCCCTATCCTCTATGACTTCACGATATAGTATGATGATGCTGAGAGCTATCATGGCTTCTACGAACGGTATAGGCACATCCACTATGCCAAATACGGTCAAAGCCAATGATAGTGAGTGAGATATAGTAAATGCTGTGATGGAGTATAGAAGTATCCGCATATCGCTAGCCAAAAGTAGCAGTGCAAAAAGAAACAGAAGGTGATCGTACCCAGTGAGTATATGAAAAAAACCTAACTCTATGTACTCTGCAAATATCTCCCACGATCCCCTCGTCTTCTCAATGTATATAAAGGGCTTGGATGATCTGAGTAGATTTTGTTGCTGATAGTTACCCTCTCTATACTCTATCAGTACCCCTCTGTCTGATTTGACCAATCCCTCTATCCATATACGCGAACCAAATAGACTATTTGCACTGCATCTGAGAGAAAATCTATCTACGATAAATCCATTCTCTATGGTGTTAGCATCCCTGTAGTCTCTCTCTCGTTTGCATATAGATGGAAAATTGATCTTGATGCCTTTTGCTTGCGAATCCTCAAGGGGTTTTTTGTAGACTACAGATATCATGCCATTATCTATGGTGGAGAGTTTGATATATGATAGACCTGTTTGGTGTGCGGTAGATGTGAGTGTGTATGATATGAAGAGTAGTAATATTTTGACAAACCGCATTATCTATCTAACCGATACTGTGTTGAGAGCTTTTTGTATGATTCTTCTCTATACTGATCAACTATAGATCTCATATAATCTCTATATACTCTATCTTCTACTTCATCAAATGGTATGGGCTTGCTCACCATCTTTGATCTGATATATACGATATGAGTGCCGTCTTTAGATCTGATGCCACCTTGCCATCTATGTGTCGGAGTCTCTATCATCTGCTTCGCAAAGTAATTACCATATTTAGATGATAAGTCATCGAGTGTTATGGAATCTATCTGATGTTTACCACTATGGTCATCGCCAAACTCTGATGCTTTTGATGGCTCCATGGCATGTCTGTTGAGTAGCTCCACTAGATGTTTCGTCTCTTGCTCTTGCATATCTGCGAAGTATATATCCGAAAAAGATATCTCTGTCACACTACTATAATCTATTATATGATACCTGTAATAGTCGTGGAGTTGCTCTTCTGTAGGCTCTTTAGGCGTGGTAGATGTGATGATATGCCTCATTTTTTTTATCAGTCTATCTCTTACTATTTTATCTCTCTTGTGAAGTTCAAATGCTATAGACTCTTGAAGTAATATCTCATCATAGTATCGATCTTGCACCATTAGATCTAATTCGGATGATGATATATCGTGATGCCATGTTTGAGTGAGTGAACTGTTGATATCCTCTATCTCATCTCTAGTGATGACAATATCTATTTTTTTGGGTAGATTGCTCTCTGGATTGATAACTCTGTAGGCTATATATAGTATAATTCCTATCAGAAAAAAGTGGCTGTATGGTTCATTTATGATAGTTTTTATATATCCCTTATCCACCAATCATCCTCTTGCAATATTCTATTTTGCATATTCGTTGATTTTTATCTCGATGGCATCTTGCTCTTTGGATAGATCTTGTTGCAGTAGCTTAATATCATTTATCTGATGTCTGCGTCTATAGTAAAAGAAAGCACCTAGCAATAGTAACACTATGAGTGCATGCCATTTCTCTAGCCAATAGTGAGTCTCTTTTGCATACTCTTTTATCTGATCTTTATCTATAGAGTTCAGCAGGATGGTAGATATGGTATCTTCATGGTTTGATACTGTGGTGTAGTGTTTTTCATGTCTGACCCATCTTTGCTGAGATAGGTCTACTGAGATCAGATTTGGAAAATTTGCTTTCAAGACAAATGTCAACTGCTCTTTCAATTCATAGCTTTTGATAGGTGATAGCTTTATGGCATAGTAGTCAGCAAATGATACTATGCTATAGTCAAATTTGTATCTATCTTTTAGCTCACTAATCTTTTGGTTTTTATCCAATAGAGTGCGAGCTATAGATAGTTTCTCTGCGACACTGTCTCTACTCTTGTCTGCTGCAAAGACCATATATTGTGGTGACATATCTCCGAAAAGAAGCGAAGATATAAAAAGATAGAGAAATATTGATGATATTTTCACTATAAGTTCCTATAATCTTCGATGGCTTTCATCAACTTGACAAGTCC
The DNA here is from genome assembly GCA_015488875.1 of Campylobacterota bacterium. Taxonomy (GTDB): domain Bacteria; phylum Campylobacterota; class Campylobacteria; order Campylobacterales; family Sulfurovaceae; genus SZUA-451. Next base: position 2,375 of record WFMX01000042.1, read on the forward strand.
ATCATTGTATGTCTCTACAAACTTTGGTATCAAATGGACATTGTTGTAGAGATACTGCTTGTGCATCGAATCTACTATGTCAAACATCTCATATGCTCCTATGGCACTAGTCAAGCCTTTCATATCCAAACACAATCTTTTCGCCTGCTGATATCTATTTTCGTCCACCATTCGTCTTATGGTATCATTCGACTCCCCATAAGCCAACACAAACTCATTGAGTACCTCTAAGTATAACTCTTCACTACCGTTAGCATTTTTTATACCTCTCTTAAAGTCAAGCCCATGTATATCTTGAATCACTTTTTCTTTCCTAGTGTTTTTTTCTTTTTTATCGCTTTTGTCTTGCCTCGCGTCATCTTCCTCGATCAAAAAGTGACTGAGGGTAGCATAGAGGTATGATATATTTAGTGGTTTACCTATATAGGCATTGGCACCCACCTTAAACATCTTTTCTATATCACTATCTAGTGTCATTGATGTAGAGGCTATGATAGGTAGGTTTACAAACTTGTCATTAGCTCTAATGTGTCTAATGGTCTCATATCCATCCATTACTGGCATACTGATATCCATCAAAACCAAATCAATATCTTGATCCTTTTGATATAATTTTTCTAATGCTCCTTTACCATTGCCCTCAAGTAGCACCTTTATGCCACCCCTTTCGAGTATATTTTGAAAGAGTTTTTGGTCTATAAAGCTATCATCTACTACTAGTATTGTCTTGCCACTAAATATTTTGAAGCTATCTGTATTTATATTGGATAGTTTTTTCAAATCTTTAGGGTGTATGATCTTTGTATTTTCGACTCTATTTTTTGCTTTTGCGTTGACTGACTTTTCGCCAGTTTCATCAAAAAGAACGATGATCAGATCACGCAATCTCTCCTGACTCAATGGTTTTTTGAGCCACTCGTCAATATAGTCAAATGGATGTAAGTTTGCTGTAGAAAATGCGCTACTAAAGTTTACTACTTTTAGTGATTTCTCTTTTCTTGTCATTTGGATTATACCTATGTCTACAGGATCAAAGTTTGCTATGTCGCCCATGATCATATCGTATTTTGATATATCAACTATTTTTGATATAGGTTTTTGAGAAGTTACTATATCTACATTGTATTTGAAGTAGTTTAGCATCTTTTTTGTCGCCTTGGCAGCATCTCCATTGTTTTCGCACAGCAGTACACTCTTTTTTACATATGAGACATCTGGTAGTCTATATTTTCTCTTTTCGTTGGCATTTGGATCCACCAATGGTATGATACAGCTTATGGTAGTACCCTCTCTACTGCTCTCATCTATGCTCAGCTCACCGCCCATCATGTTGGTAAGCTCATTTGACACATAGAGTCCGACACCTTTATATTCGCCTTCATCTGTATATGTAGGAGTAAAGAGGTTTTCTAACTTTACATCATCTATACCTATACCTGTGTCGCTTATCTCAAATTTGATTTTATCTTTTCCTGATAATTTGATCTCTAATTTTACTTGCCCCTCAATGGTATTTTGCATCGCATTTTGCAATAGCTCTATCAATATCTCCGAGAGATGCAAAAGGTCACTAGATACAATCTTTGGTATGTTGTGATCTATGTCAAATATCAACTCTGTCTTACTATCGCTGAAGTTACTACTTAGTGTTCCGAGGATATTGCTCAACATAGTATTGAGATTGAAATTTTCTTCTATTATCTTTATTTTTTTTGATTTGAGTCTGAGGAAATATATCATCATTCTAGTCTCATCAAAAAGTTTATTTTTTACACTATTTAGATTTGACTGTTCTTCATCGTTTTCATCTATCTCGCTATCGCTATCATCTTGTATCACCTCTTTGGTGAGAGTATATATATTTTCACCCATTTGAGTGAGGAAGAGTTCTAAATTATGTTGCTTCTCTTGCATTTTGATATATTTGTCGTTTATTTTTCTGATCTGTAGTGAAGATACAAAAAGTGCGAGTATACCTATGGTAGCCAAACTAAAAATCGCTATCCATGATAGTGTATTGTCACTCTCTACAATTATCTCTTTTGTTATTATGTTGTCAGATATTTTAGAGTTACTATTTTTTATATTTTCCATGATGAAAGCATCTGGAAAATGATTTTTGAGTGTCAAGTATGTCGTCACCAAGGCTTCAGTGCTTTTAAATGAATCTACTTTAACGATATATTTAGAATCAATCTTCTTGTTGCTTACGGTGAACTTTTCACTATCTCTCAATTTTTTCAGGGTCGCATCTGCCGCTACTATTTTTAGATACTTATCTTTATACTCTTTGGAGACCGCTTCACTATCTGCTTGTGCCAATATGAGTGATTGTGCTGAAGCCTCTAAGCAACTCACTATAGACAAAAGTAGTACTATTGATACGATATATTTAAATTTTAGTTTCATGATTATTCCTATCCAAAAATTATATCAGAAAAAGTTAAGGCTTATCCCATATGATCCACTCATTATCTAAAAAAACAGCTTTAGCCTCTTTGCATAATGGTGCATCTATGTAAATATACCTTTTTTTTATTTTTGTATCTTCGCATATTTCTAGTTTTTCATGAAGTTGGATTATCTCTGATACCTCTTTTTTCAGTATACGACTCTTCTTTTTTATGAGTATGATAGAGCAGTAGTAGCCTTTGAGGTTTACCCCTACAAAGATAGTGACTCTTTTTCTACTACCCAATGCCTTGGGTAGTACCTCTTTCAATCTTTTGCATATGATATTTTTTTTGTTCAAATAATCAACAATATCTCTCATCTTACTTCCTTATATAGTGATCGTTTTTCTAGTGTATTATCTCAATTCTGCCATCTCCATCTTTGGGTGTTATC
>WFMX01000043.1 GCA_015488875.1 Campylobacterota bacterium
AGCCATCTCCATAGCCCAAATCATAAGTAGAGACTACTATCTCTTTGGGAGCTATGAAGTCACCACCATAGCCTACTCTCTGTGATCTCTTCAAAACTCTAGTAGATATCTTCTGAGCATATAGCGACAAAACAGGTCTGAGTGCTACGATCTCAAATGAACTATCCAATTCATTGTATCCATAAGCTGCTATACCTACTCTCACTATGTCTTCATCGAAACTTTTGGATCTCAATATAGCAGCGGAGTTGTGTGAATGTATCTTGATATCTCTATATCCCTCTCTATATACTATATCTTTGACTTCATCAAACCTCTTCTGCTGCCAAAAAAATTCTGAACTCAATACATCAGCACTTCGGTAGTGTGTCATCAATCCCACTAGCTCCAAACCCTTCTCTCTAATGAGAGATAGTGCTGCTTTGATCTCTGAGATATCTATACCATTTCGGTGCATTCCCGTATCTACTTTGAGTTCTACTTTGGTACCTGATGGGATATTTGCTATATCGCTCAGCTCATTGATAGCGTATGTGCAGTTTGGCAGAGGAGTGGCAGTATCACCCAATATGAGTAGAGTATCAAAGAGACCATGTATCTGCTTAGCCTCTTTCTCATCTCTCACTACTGCACTCTTGATACCAAAGTCACTAGCCATTTTTGCTATTTGTGATATGCCGTGTCCATAGGCATTGTCTTTGAGTACGATAGATATCTTATCCATCGAGCCTGTTTTGAGGGCTATTTGGGTGAGGTTGTGGTAGAAGTTTTCTCTATTTAATTTGATGTAAGCCATAGTGCAATTATACTCAAATATTTTGAACCCAAACTATTTAGAAACCTATTAGTTACCAAATTGTAATCATCTTTGGATAATATCCAAAAAAACTAAGGATATATATATGCGAGGTAGGTTATTTAGAGATTTTTCTCTACTCTCCACTACTATTATACTATTGCTACTCATAGGGATCTTCTCTATACTCTTCAGCTATGCTCAAGAGTCTATGCACACCTTTGGGTTTGATTTTCTATATAGTGAGGTATGGGAGGCGGATGAGGACGATGAGGGTGGTGTCTTCGGTGGCTATATACCTATATTAGGTACACTACTGAGTACACTTATAGCGATGATTATAGCTACACCTATAGCGATGGGGATAGCCGTATTTCTCACAGAGATAGCACACGAAAAGATAGTCAAGCCATTCTCTATCGCCATAGAGCTACTAGCTGCTATACCTAGTATCATATATGGTATGTGGGGGCTTTTTTACTTCGCCCCTATCGTGCAGAGTCTCTTTGGTGGCAATGGTGTAGGATTGCTTACGGCTGGTATCGTGCTAGCCATTATGATAGTGCCGTTTATGGCCGCCATCAGTAGAGACTCCATGAATGCCACTCCTAGCGTACTCAAAGAGTCCGCCTATGCTATAGGGGCTACCAAATTTGAAGTGATCAAAGATGTGGTCATGCCATACTCAAAGAGCGGTATCATAGGCTCTATGATACTATCATTGGGTCGGGCATTGGGTGAGACTATGGCGGTGGCATTTTTGATAGGCTCAGTGATGAGTGTAGTATCCAAGGTGACAGACCCTACCACCTCTATACCTGTACTGCTCGCCAACAACTTCGCAGAGGCACAAGATCTCGAATTATCTAGTATCTATTATCTCGCACTCATACTCTTTGTGGTGAGCTTCATCATCATTACACTTGCTAAGGTTTATTTCCTAGGCAGAGGGGGCAAAAAATGAACAGACTACTACTCAACAAGATAGTGCTTGTACTATCTACTATATCGGCTCTTATAGGGATAGGCTTTCTCTTTTGGATACTTGCTACGCTCACTTACAAAGGAGTATCTAGCATTCACTGGAGTACATTTACCAATGATCTAGTAGATGGTGGCATACGCAACCTCATAGTGGGACAATTTATGATGTCACTCATGGCGACTGCTGTGGCTGTACCATTAGGTGTATCTGCAGGCATATATCTCAGAGAGTATGGCGAGGACAGCAGATTTGCATCTATCGTCCGCATATTGAGTGATGTCATGACTAGTGCTCCATCTATAGTGATAGGTGTCTTTGTCTACGCTCTATTAGTAGATCCTGTAGGCTCTTTCAATGGTTGGGCAGGCATAGCAGCACTTGCCATCATGATGATCCCCATCATCATAGGAACTACCGACAACATGCTCGCACTCGTACCCAAAGAGCTACGCGAGGCAGGTATAGCACTAGGCGGAAGCAAACACAAGATCATACTACAGATAGTACTAAGAGCCGCAAAGGTAGGGGTGATGACAGGCATACTTCTATCGTTTGCTAGGATAGTGGGCGAGACTGCTCCTCTACTATTTACATCTGCCAACAACCAATTCTTTACCATGGATTTGAGCGGTCAATTTCCATCACTCACTGTCAGCATATATAATCTAGCTACATATCCAGATGAAGAGAGCAGGGATTTGGCTTGGGCAGCATCATTCATATTGACAGCGATCGTACTATTTATCAACCTAATCGGCAGATATTTCACAAGAAACAAAGGCTAAGGAGAGCATATGGCAAACAAGAGATCAGAGAAAGTGTTGGATATCAAAGATCTATACTTCACATACCCAAACAGCAAAG
>WFMX01000044.1 GCA_015488875.1 Campylobacterota bacterium
ATAGCTACAAAGAGGGATTTGCCAAATCTTCGTGGGCGTAAGAACATCATAAAGCTAGATGGGAAGTTTTCTAGCTTCTCTATATAGTGAGTCTTGTCCACAAAATAGAAGTTTTCTGTTTTTAGTCTCTTGAAATCACTTATGCCGTATGGTATCTTTTTCATTGTTTTTCTTTTTTTGATTTTTCTTTTTGTTTATTATATCATAAGTGTAGTAGTGAAGTGTATTCTAGCTCAAAAGTCAAGACAATTCTAAAAACTAAAAGTACATCAAATATCTTATGTATAATCTCATATTGCTCTCTTGTGTTCCATTGAGAGATTGATCGTATCCTATGCCTATGGATAGGTGATCTTTATCGTATATACTACCGCCTATACCTGCACTCATAGAGAGATTGAATTGATTGAAATGTCCATTGTAGTATGGAGAAAAAGTAGCATATGGTCTCCATACTCTTGTATATGACTCTTTGTTCATCATGCCATAAAAAAAGTTTGCTCCTATGTTATAAAACTTTTCTGGTAGTGCATCTCCGTCCTTATATGGTATGATATCATCTATCACGCCTCTATTTACTCCTCTCTTCTCATGATAATCACCATACTCAGCGAAAAGCCCCCACGCCATATCTGGATATCCACTATGTATCTGTCTATACCACTCTAGCTTGATATGATATCCATCACCCAAATAGTAATCATCTTGCGAATTAAACCTATCATACCTCATCATGAGTGATATAGATGATGATGGCAAGTATTGTAGCGATATGATTGATTTGATCTCATCTTTTTTGCCACCTAGTACTAGATATGTAGTCTCATCTGCCTTTGCATCATGTTTGTATGATACTTTTAGATCTACTCTACTTGATATTTTATAGTCTGTATCTACATACAGACTATAATAACTATCCATCGCATCTCTCACACCAAATCCAACTTCTACGGAGCCTCTATCCATCTCTTTTTTAAGTTTGATATCTATGGATTTGTCACTAGTAGGTATCTTAGCAAAGCTCTCTTTGTTTTTGTTTCTATTGTTGGCTAAGTACATAGATGCATCTATACTCCACCCTCTAGCTATATAATATCTCACACCCATATCTACATATGTTTGATCCAAACTACCCTGCACGAGATGACCAGATTTGATATCCATCTTGTCTGATCGTTTAGCTATGAGATCCAGCCTTTGCTTATATAGTAGATAATCATATCTATTGTACCTTGCACCATCAAATGATAGAGTTTGTGCCATTGCTATGTTGGATATCTTGAGTGATGCTTGCACTCTATCTCGGATAGGTAGTATAGCAAAATGTCTATATAGTATATCTTGGATACTGCTATGGTCATCATCGTTTAATGCTACACTTAGTCGCATCCATGGCTCGATATTAGATAGTTTGCCTATGAGAAATTTGGCACGACCTTGTGCATTATGTCTCAATGCCCAATAGATAGATAATTCTATATACTTCTTGGTACTTAATACTGCTTTTGACTTCACCAATAGCTCTTCGAAATCATCTACAGGCATAAAATACATACTTGCACTCAAGTAGTGGTCTAGAAAATCTTTATCTCTCATGAGTCTAGGATCTTTCAATCTTTGAGCTTCAAGAGTCTCATATATCTCTCTCATCATCTTCATAAAAGCTTCATTCTCTTCGCGTGACTGCATAAGATAAGCATACATAAATTTGATATCTATGCTATCTTTGTGCATATCCATCAATCTCTTGATATACCTCATAGCCCTATCTGTTCTCAACATAGCATAGTTAGCAACTGCTAGAGGTAGCCAAAGCTTAGAGTCTATCTCTGCACTATCTTCTATATCAAATACCATATCGTGTAGAAGCTTATAATATTGATTGTCTATATAAAACCACAATAATGCCTCTATAATTTGTGGTGAATTTGGCTCTATGAGTAGTGCTTTATGAAAGGACTCTATGGCTTTGTCTTTTTTGCCCATTGCAGCATACATCTGTCCTTTCATCATCCAAAAATAGACATTTTTATCTATCTTGTTGGATATCTTTGTACCTTCAACCCTATCAAATGCTTGAGCTAATTTTTCATATTTTTTTGCTTCAAACAACTTGTTGAGATATGTGATATAGAGATACTCCTTGCCAGATTTTGCATACCCATCTCGTGCTACATCTTCCGCTATGGTGCTATTTTTATCTTCATAGTAGTAGAGTATCCGCTCATAGTCTACAGGTCTAGCTTTGCCATTTTTATAGAGCTTCATCGAGGCGTTTGCACCATTTTTATAATCCTGTAGATACCAGCCTATATCACTCACCTTCTTGTAATATTTTGTGGCATTTTGCTCATTTTTGATATCTGCACGAATAAGCATAGAGTATGACTTATTCATGTCTCTTTGTGATATATAGTAGTTGGAGACTAAGATAGCTGTCTCTTTGGGTATATGGTCACTCTTTTCTATCCTATGTACCAATTTGCGTGCCAAATCCTCTTCACCCATCTCTATATATATCCAAAGAGCATCTTTTATGAGGTATGGATCAGCTCCTTTTCTATGTGAGAGTTGCTCCAAAACTTCGGCTGCTTTGTCTGGATTGCCTATGGCATTGTATATAAATATCAGATTTTTTACATTCTCTTTAGATGGATCTTCCAATGCCCTTTTTAGCAATATAGGTGTCACTCTTTCGTATTGATACATGCCCATAGAGTAGTCAAGTATCTTCTGCTCTAGCTTTTTGTTTGGCTTCTTATCGTAGATGAAACTATAATATTTTACCGCCTCTTCTCTCTTGTCAAGCCATTGCGATATCTCTGCCATCTTTTGGTGCCAATACATCGAATTTGGATACTTCTCAAGTGCTTTTTTGCCTACTTTGTAAGCATTTGGCAAATCTTCTGAATATGTAAATACTTGAAACATAAGCCTGAGTTTATCATCTTCTATATCTCTTTTTGGAGATAGCTCAGTAGCAGTTGAAAATATAGTAATCATCACTATCAAAAGCATATATCTCACTGTTTTTCCCTCTTTAATAGTTTGAGTGACAACTCTCTGGCTCTCTTCAGCTCCTCAATGGAGAGATAAACCTTCATAAATTTCATCATCATCTCGTCATCATCTATGTAGGCATCTTGATATCTATCCAATATAGCTACTATATCTTTGTTCAAATCGCCAACTTGCAGCACTTGAATAGCTTTGAGTAGATACTCTTTTTTCGTATTGGGGTCTCTGCTACTATTGTATAGCTCCATATACGAATCAGATGATGCTTTATAATCACCTGATGCCCATTGAAGCCTCGCTAGCTCTTTGGTGTAATTGCCATCTATCTGTGCAAGCTTTTTGACTACGCTCAATGCTCTCTTTGAATCACCATATCCACTATACATGGTATAAGCAGACACAAGCCACTCCTTGGATAGATTGTTATC
>WFMX01000045.1 GCA_015488875.1 Campylobacterota bacterium
CTATTATATCCAGAAACTATATAACTAAAACTTGTATTATCTAAAATTTTAAAACCTGTGTCTCTGCATGCCTCAATGCTACATTAAGGAACCTCCCAAAACAAAACTACCCATCTCACCAATACCACTATTTGAATGTTTTCATCCGTCGCATAAGATCATTAGATGAGAAAATCCAACTAGAAACAAAATTGCTGCGTCATATTGGTAGTTTTATTTTTGTGCAACTCCTAAAAGTCACGACTAAGAGAGTATACCATAATCCTTGCCGTAATTTTCTACTACAAAGTCTATATCTTTATCTCCTCTACCCGAGAGATTGATAAGTATAGTACCTATATTTGGCTCTTTGGCTAGCTTGAGTGCGTATGCTACCGCATGTGCTGACTCTATGGCTGGTATGATACCCTCTTCTCTTGATAGCTCAAAGAATGCATCTATAGCCTCTTTATCATAGATATAGCTATATTTCACCCTCTCTATATCTTTGAGGTAGCTATGTTGTGGTCCTACAGATGGATAGTCTAGTCCACTCGCTACAGAGTATACCTCTTGCGGTTCTCCTGCTTCATCTTGGAGCATGTATGACTTGAAACCATGCATTACTCCTACCTTGCCTAGTGTCATAGTAGCTGCATTTTCACCTGCATCCAGACTCCTGCCCGCTGGCTCTACACCATGCATAGCTACCGACTCATCCTCCATAAATGCAGTGAATAAACCCAATGCATTGGAGCCACCACCGACACATGCCACTAGATTGTCGGGTAGCTTGCCAGTCATTTGAGAGAACTGTTCCCTCGCCTCTACCCCTACTATAGATTGAAAATCTCTCACCATTTGTGGAAATGGATGAGGTCCTACCACAGAGCCTATGGCATAAAATTGAGTCACAGGGTCTTTCATATAGTTCTCAAATGCAGTATCGACCGCCTCTTTGAGCGTCCGTCTACCATGCGTAGCAGGTATGACCTTTGCACCCAATATATGCATTCGCACTACATTTGGATGCTCTTTTACCATATCTACTTCACCCATGTAGATATCGCACTCTAGCCCTACTAATGCGGCTGCTGTAGCTAGTGCCACTCCATGCTGACCTGCTCCTGTCTCAGCTATGAGCTTCTTCTTGCCCATCTTTTTGGCTAGTAGTGCTTCACCTAAGCAGTGGTTGATCTTGTGAGCTCCTGTATGGTTGAGATCTTCTCTTTTGAGATATATATCTGTACCATATTTGTCAGATAGATGCTTAGCATGAAATATAGGACTAGGTCGCCCCACGAAGTGCTGATACAGATCTGTAAGCTCTGCTATAAAGTCAGGATCTTTTCTGATCTTGTGATACGCCTCTGTGATCTCATCCATAATAGTCTGTAGCTCAGGTGGTATGAAGCTACCCCCATACTCTCCGAAATACCCCTCATCATTTGGTAGCTTGCAGTCAAATATATTTTGTGCCATCGTAGGACTCCTTTTGAAATTTGGTATTTATTTTACTACAAATATCTTTTTGCTGTGCTTTTTCTCTCAAATTATCGTTTTATAGAGCATGATGTGAGAAAAAAAGAGTATCATTACTATAGACTTCATGCAAAACTTGGAAGTAATGTTGTGGCTTCACCTTTTAACGAGGCTGAAGCCATCGCCTCCGATTATTTTTGCAAAGTATACAATAAATCCAAAAAAATTAAAAATTTTAGATACTTACAAAATCATTAAGGTAGATAGTAGTATAATAAATTAAGAGACTAAAAAGGAGTTTATTATGAAAAAGTTATATATGATCGTTATTTTACTCTTAGGGGTATCTGCCTATGGGTATGACTATGTAGAGGTGAGAGACTCAGGTGGTACTAGCTACTACTCAAACAACAGCAGACACTATGTCTGCTACAACAAACGGATAAAGGTAGTCTCTGATGGTGAAATGTATCTATCATACAGAGGATGTACACGCAAGAGATATAGATGTAGTGACTATGGCATGTACCATTTCGGTAAATACCCATCCAACACCAAAGCATCCAACGCACTATGGAGATGTCGCAACTCTAGACCTAGGTTTGTTGACTGACGATATCATGAACGCAGTAAATGAACGATAGGGGTCTGGTGATTTGTGATGTGTGGAGCGTAGCGGAATGCATCATGAATAACCTGACCTCGGCTAAACTGCAACGCGGTTATGCTACAGCTGAGGTCGAACAATTTCTATATGAAGCCCTCCTCTATTGCCTGCTTCATACTATAGAGATGGAAAGCTTGGGGTTTGTTGGCTTGAGATGGTGGCTCTGTCGGATTGGGGAGTATGCCGAACATCTCCAGAGTCTTGGTCTTTGGTGTCGCAGTAAAGGCGTAGAAGCTTAGATTTTCATTTGCTGTTCGTGACTCTAGCAAAGTAGTGATGACCTCTTGAGTATAGAGTCACGCTGTAGTACCTCCTCCCACAGATAGCTAGTGGCGTATCCATTTGGGTTGTGTGGATTGCCTGCTGAGCCATCTGCTTGACCTTTGTTAAATGGCAAAAAGTAGGTATCTGCTCCTGCTAGTTTGGTGGTCATATAGACCTCATCTGTACTCACTGCGAAATGCACCAATGCCCTCCGCCTGAATTCCAAGAGTGCATCACCTTTGGCTGGTCTATCATATTTATACTGATTGATGGCATCTTGTACGCTTTGGGTGAAGTCCGTCTTTAGCTCCATCGTGACTATAGGGATACCGTTGAGGAATAGCACCAAATCCAAACGCTCCCCTCCGCTTTTTGCAGTGACTTCTTGCACGACTCTTAGGATATTGGCATCATATTTGGCTTGTGTGCTAGGGTTGTGTAGTTCAGGCTTGAACTGACATAGTTTAAATTTAGAGCCTATATATTTGAGGTCATGGCGTAAGTAATGAAGCGAACCATGCTTATCCATCTCTTTTGCGACATGTTTGCAAAGCACCTCATCAGTCTTGAGACCTTCTCGCTTCTGCATCTTCTCATAGGCTTGCGGTTGAGTAGATTTGATATAGGCGATGAGATCATCACGATAGAGAGCCAACCCCCTATCATAGCCACCAGCCCTACCCTCCACATAACCATGCGTAGTGAGGTGCTCTACTAGCTCTATCTGAAACTTGGTCTCTTTCAAAATTGGCTATCGGATAAAATTTATACCAAAAACATGCACTTGCAAAAAAAGTTCATCTTCTCTCTTGTTGTGGTATTTTAGCATATCTATTATATCGTTCATATTTATGGCTAATTTTAGTATTTTTTAAGTGGCAGACTGTTACAATACGCTTGCTCAGTTACCGTTGGTAACAAGAGGTGGCGACGCTTGGCCTTACAAAGCGACCATACCTAAAACCACTCACATGTATTTAATCTTACATCTTTACCATCACAATATATCTCATAATTGTCTTGATAGTCTCGTCTCTTATCTGCATGTGTTATATAGAAACTTGTTACTAAATATTTTGTAACCATTCAGCACCCCATCAACCCAGGCATATAAGTCTCACCCCTCA
>WFMX01000046.1 GCA_015488875.1 Campylobacterota bacterium
GAGACAGAAAAATTATTTTATTTGTATTTGTAGGGTTTCTTGTGAATGGATGCGAGGATCATCCTGTATACTCTGGCTTCTTGGTGGATGACAATCCAACTCCTCTAAAGTGCATAAAGATAGTCTCATTTGATCCTAAAATTACTAAGGCTCTTAAAGAAGAGTTATCTGAACTAGAAGATAAAAACTGTAGCTATTCTATCAATGGATATATACACCATGTAGATACATGCAACAATCCACAAGTCAAAAGTTTAGGTGCGGATTTTAATGGTTTCGTTCGCCTAAAAGTTTCAAATAAGGGCATACCTATCTATAGGGTACAGAGTGATTTCAAATCAGATGAAGTGGCTGCGTTGAAACGGGTTATCATTGGGCTAAAGAGAGAGATTTTTTAGTTATAACAAAGATTGCAAAATGGAACTCTGATATGTGGGGACACAGGTCTCATTCGCTTTGTTTACAAAGCCAATGTCTCCTAGTTGTTAATATTTTACAGTATCCATAGTGACAGCTACACTAGTATAACTTTTGCCAATCCCAAAAAAGCAAAGAAGCCTACGACATCAGTCACCGTGGTCAAGAGTACTGAGCTTGCTACTGCTGGGTCTGTGCCTATCCTCTTGAGTGCTAGTGGTATGGCTGCACCAAAAAACCCTGCCACCACAAGGTTGATGACCATTGCCAAGGCTATGACTACGCCTAATCTCGCATCATCAAACCAAAAAAACGCTATCAATCCCATCCCTATGGCAAATATCATGCCATTGAGTAGTCCTATGATGATCTCTTGGCGTATAGACTCTCTAGCTTCGTGCCAACTCATCTCGCCTAGTGCTATCTGCCTCACCATGATCGTGAGTGATTGAGTACCTGCATTGCCACCCATAGAGGCAACTATAGGCATAAGTATAGCCAAGGCTACAAATTTTTGGATAGTTTCATCAAATATACCTATGACGAGTGATGCCAATATAGCAGTCATCAGGTTGACACCTAGCCATATGCCTCTTTTGTGTGTGATGGATAGGATATTTTTGTCCTCTTCTGCTTCATCATCTACACCTGCCATTTTGTATATCTGATCAGTAGCTCTCTCTTCTATGATATCGTAGACATCGTCCGATGTGATACGACCTACCAATACCCCTTGATTATCTACGACAGGAAGTACTACTAGATCATAGTTTTCAAATATGTTGGCTACTTCATTTATGTTACTGCTTGCCTTTACCTTTTGTATCATCTTGTGTGTTTTGTCAAAGTAATCTCTGAATGTTTTGTCAAAATCATAAGTGATGAGATCTTCGAGCATGATGACACCTATGAGTATCTTGAACTTATCTACTATAAATACTTGATGTATATTGTCCAAGTCATCTTCTCTTTTGAGCCTCTTGAGCCTCTCGACCGCATCTCCTATGCTCTCATCCAATTCAGCAGAGAAAAGCTCTGTCTGCATCAGTGCACCAGCTTCATCTTCATCATACTTTTTGAGAAGTTTTATATCTTTGACATCCTCTTTATCGAGGCTAGATAGTACCTCTTGCTCCTTGTCGCTATCTATATCTCCGATATCTTGCATCAAGTCAGTAGCATCATCCGAATCTAGCTCATCTACTATCTCTACTAGTTGGCTCACTGAAAGATGGCTAAGTGCTTCATCTTTGATATTTTCAGGTAGTTCTAATAGCACTTCACCCAAATGCTCCTCTGGAATAGTACGCATATATTCCAAAAACGACTCTGAACCCTCTTGGGCATATATCGCTCTTATGATTTTGGCTATATCACTAGCATGGTACTCTTCAAAACCATCTGGATTGACTATCAAATCATCTAATAGTAGCTTGGACTCCTCTAGGTGTATGCTCTCTTCCCTCATGATTGAACCTTTGTATATTTCTCTTTTTCATCAACTAGGGTATAGTTGAGCTTGAAGTATTCCCATTTGTAATTGACAGGTGGGTGCTTTAGCATCTTCATGATCTTTGTTCTCTTCTTTTTTGCACCTTTGATCTCTATCTTTTTGGTGACAAATGATACTATCTTGCCACTACTCTTTTTTAGTACCTTTAGTGGATTCATCACTCTTCCTCTCTTGTACAAGCCAAAGTGTAGATGGGGTCCTGTGCTTCTGCCTGTACTACCTACATAGCCTATGATTTGCCCCTTTTTGACACTTTGACCCCTCTTGACCTTGATACGGCTTTGGTGAGCATATAGTGAGACATATCCACTACGGTGTCTTATCTTGACTACTCTGCCATAGCCACCTTTCCACCCAGCATATATGACCTTGCCTTTATTGACTGCCAAGAGCGGAGTGCCTCGTCTCGCTGCAAAATCTACCCCTAGATGTGGTCTATACCTATGTAGTATAGGGTGCCATCTCTTGTATGTAAACCTAGATGATATCCGTATATGTCGTAGGGGCATACCAAATACATATGAGGCTTTTATCTTCCTGATCTGTGACGCTGTGACTTTGTGACCTTTGGAATCATATGTGATCTTTTTGACTGTCTTGGTAAAGGGCAAGCCGTCTTCGTCTGCATATATGAATCTCTTTTTACCACCTGTCTCTATCATAGCTATCTTCAGATC
>WFMX01000047.1 GCA_015488875.1 Campylobacterota bacterium
GATGTTTTAGTTCGAAACAAATATCATTCGGCTAAAATAACTCTATGATAAATTATCAATATTTATAAGTTTATTTTATATATATTTAGATATTATATCAATGATACTTCTTTTGAAACTTAGAGAGTTTATCTCATAATGTTTTACAAGTAGCCCAATAGCAATCACAAACAGGAGATCAACATGTCAACTGCAAGACCACAACCTACAGGAAGAGAGATAAAGTTTAGTTCAGAGAAGATGCTAGTAAGCAAAACTGACGCAAGAGGTGTGATATCGTATGGCAATCAAAACCTTATGGATATCTCTGGATATAGTGATGATGATCTATTGGGTACTCCTCACAATATATTAAGGCATCCCGATATGCCAAAGGCGATCTTTTATCTGATGTGGGATAGCATCAAGAGAGGCAACAATATCATGGCGGTAGTCAAAAATCTATCAAAAAGTGGTGATCACTACTGGGTCACTACAGATTTTGATATACAGAAAAACAGAGAGGGCAGGATACGAAACTATATCGCATTTAGGCAAGCCGCATCCAGAGATGTCATCAAAACTATAGAACCTATATATAGCAAGATGCTAGAGATAGAGAAGAGCGAAGGGATGGACGCTTCACTCAAATACATAGAGACCTTTTTGGCAGAAAAAGATATAAGCTACAACGACTTCATAGAAGAGTTAGCTAGACCCAAGGGACTCTCGGCTATCATCTTTGAGAAGATTAAAGATATGTTTAAGTAAGGCTACGAAAAGTCCACACTACACAATCCTCTGAGCTTCTTTTCTAGACTCTTCTTGATCATCTTTTTCAAATGCCTTGGTCGAATGATACGGATACTGGGTAGCCACTTGACGATGAGTTCTTCTAGCTCTCTGAGATTGGTGACACTGTACTCCACCTCTAAGTCTCCGTTATCAAAATATGATATGATCTTTTGACTAGGGAGATACTCCTTTAGTATGAAAAAACGGCGTATTCGCTTGTCTACTCTGACCCTCACGATGATATCTTCCTTGCCATATACTGCCCAAGGTGTCTGAATCTTTTCGATGAACTCTACGGTATCTTTGTGAGTAAAGAAGCTCTTTGTAGTATATGATACCTCTACCACCATAGATATACTCAAAAACTCAAACTGTGATTTGCTGACATTGTCACCCACAAGATAGAAGTTTTCATTGAGAAATAGAATTTTGTAGGGGTGGAATGTGCGATGAGTTTTTGTCCTTTCGGTCTGATATGCGAGCTTTATCTCTTTTTTGAATTTGATAGCATGCTCTAGCTTTTTGAGGATATCTCTATTTTTCATATTTTCAAATGGGCGTGACTTGAAGTCATAGAGGGCTGTAGATTTGGCGATGAGTGCTTTGGTCTTGTCAGATACTATAGAGTCACTATTGGTGATGTCGAAAATGTTTACTATATTGGCCAAAGTCATCAAGTCTGTGGCGGAGAGTATATCCTCCAAAAGCACCTTCTCATATGCCATATAGCACTCACCATCTTTGCTCATAAAATCACCAAATAGCTCTCTGATGAGTTCAAAATCACGCCTGATAGTCCTCTCGCTCACCTCGTACTCCAAAGATAAGTGTGATATACAAAGCCTCTTCCCGTCATTGAGTGATTTTAGTATCTCTATAGTTCTGTATAGACTCGACTTTTGACCCATGTGATATCTCCTGTTTGGATTGATTGTGACGAGAGGTATTGTACTATTTTAGTATTAAAATTTCGGACAGAATACGACAATGGTGTATCGTATAATGTCATCAATTATATTTAAAAGGAGCAAAAGATGGATTTAAAAAAATTTGGGTTTGTGGATATAGATCATGAGTTATTCAGTAAGACAGGTACACCATACAAGGTATATGCGGAGCTACTAGAGGGTGAGGCTCAAAAGCAGTTCTATAATGTACTCAACCAACCATATGTGACCTATGGTGCTTTGATGCCAGATGCACATACAGGATACACTATGCCTATAGGTGGTGTCTGTGCTACCAAGGATATGGTGGTGCCTCAGTTTGTGGGATTTGATATAGGGTGTGGCATGTGTGCCTACAAGACAGAGTATACTAGAGCACAAGTAGAGACCCATGTAGATCAAATCTATGATCTAATAGTAGAGAGAGTACCACTAGGCTTTAACAGACACAAAAATCATCAATCACTCAAGATAGATCTACCTATGAGTGATTTCGCAGAGCATATACTCAACACTATCGGTCTCAAACAGGTGGGAACTCTAGGTGGTGGCAACCACTTCATAGAGATAGGGTATGGTGCAGATGAGAGAGTATGGATAGTGATACACTCAGGCTCTAGGGGTTTTGGTCACAAGATAGCATCACATTATATGTTGCAATCATATATAGCAAAGTATCCACAAGAGGGGAGACTAAAGGCTGTTATAGATGACTTCGAGGAGAGAAATAGGCTCTTCAAAGAGAGAAACCCAGAGGGGTACAAAAAAGCACTCAAAAAGTTTAGCTCAAAGCAGAAGCTAGATATATCCAAGAAGTATGACCTCGATAAGATCAAAGAGATTTTACCACTAGGAGTAGAGTCCGATATGGGTAGAGACTACATCAAAGATCAGAATTTTGCCTTAGAGTATGCACTCGAAAATCGTAAGAGAATGATAGAGACTATACATAATATACTAAATGAAGTGCTAGATGGGGAGTTTGTGTTTGACTACACAGACGAGAATCACTTCATTAATCGCAATCATAATCATGCAGAGTACAATACCAAACGCAAAGAGTGGATACACAGGAAAGGGGCAACACAAGCAGAAAATGGTATGAGAGGGGTGATCCCAGGCAATATGCGTGATGGCTCTTTCGTAGTCATAGGTAGAGGAGCGGATGAGTCACTATCTTCATCATCTCATGGAGCAGGACGAGTCATGAGTCGCAAAAAAGCAACAAAAGAGGTGAACTTAGAGGAGTTCAAAGCCTCTATGGATGGCATCAAAGGCACTGTTGATGCAAATACCATAGATGAGTCACCATTTGCATACAAAGATATCTTTGAAGTGATGAGACTCCAAGAGGATCTAGTAGATGTAGTAGAACACATCAAAGTCCTCATCAATATAAAAGATAGCGTAAAGAGGAGGTATTGACAACCATTGGATATCAAAGAGGTCGTGACTAGGGTGTCGGAAAACACTCAAATAAGCTCATATCTCATTCCTTATTTTTGGATGGTAGAAGTGGTAGGGGTATAGTGATAATGATTTGAGTAACGAGGTGAAGTGTATCATTATAACCTCGCTACCACTACCATGATGGGTATGAGATCTTTTACGGAGTTTTTCATATCTCCATAAAATATCTTGAGACTCTCTCTGACTATCTTCATATATTATTTGAGTGATTTCTTTAGCTTGACCATGAAGAAATCTTTGGCATTGGTATAGCTATCACTCTCACCTACTATGACTATGCTACCGTCACTTGTGCGAGTGATGCCATGTGCGATATCTGTATTGCAACCACCATAAAGACCAGACCAAAATAGATCGCCATGTCTATCTAGTGCGATGACATATATATCATATACACCTTCACCCATAGAGTCTGTACCGCCTGCGATGACGAAGTCACCATCTCTACTCATAGTGATGGCGTTTGCAAAGTCATATCTCTTGTATCCATATATCTTATGCCACATTAATTTGCCATCTGCACTAAAATTCATGACGCTCAGGTCTGTCTGTGCACTACCATATGATCTAGTATATCCAGCGGCTACTATGCCACCATCTAGTGTAGGAGTGACAGCATTGAGCATATCTTCATACTCACCACCATAAGTTCTAGCCCATATCTTTTTGCCATTTTGATCCATCTTCATGACAAAAAAGTCACTATCTCCCACACGATCTATCTCACGAGAACCTACCACTACTAGATTGCCATCACGAGTACGAGTCATACCACCTATGAGATCGTTTTTCTCACCACCGATTTTCTGCTCTGTGACCATATTCCCATTTTTGTTGATCTTGACTATAAATATATCTCTGTAGCCACTTCCAAAAGACTCAGTCTCACCTACTACGATAGCACCACCATCATCAGTACCTGCTATAGCTCTACCATACTCTGCACGATCTCTACCAAATGTATTTTGCCATATGCCCTTGCCATCTAGCGATACTTTGGCGACATATATATCTCTATCTCTCTTTTTGCTAAATGATCGACTAGTACCTACTACTAGTATGGAGCCATCTTTTGCTCTAGTGATGGCAGAACCTTCATCTAGATTTTTACCGCCTAGCATCTTTCTCCATAGAGTTTTGCCTTGGGCATTGACACGAGTCACACATATATCTGTCTGCTTCGCATCAAATGATTTACAGCTACCCACTATCGCTACATCGCCATCCTCTAGTGCTACGACACCCTTGGCTCTATCTGTATCCGTATCACCATAAGTCTCTTGCCATACTTTCTCAAATATTGGTTTTTTTGCTACTTTCTTCACCTCTTTGGCTACACTATTTGTGCCAAATAACAACAGTGTTGTTGTGGCTACTAAAAAAAATTTATTCATCATTTATCTCCTTGGGGTTGATTGTTATAATTATACATTAAAAAGCTATATTTTACCCAAAGAGATGAGCAAGTTAAGTTACTGTATACTAATTTTATGATTTTACACAAAGGAGTGATATGCAATACTTAATGACAATAGATGCAGGCACAGGAAGCGTGAGAGCCGTGATATTTGATATCGGTGGTAGGCAGATATCTGTAGGTCAGCAGGAGTGGGAGCATCTAGTAGAGGAGGGTGTAGTCAACTCTATGAGCTTTGATTTTGACCAAAATTGGAAGATAACTACCAAGTGCATAAGAGAAGCTATCTCTAAAGCCTCCACCTTGATATCGACCTTTAAACCATCTCAGATAGTAGCAGTCACAGCTTCATCAATGCGTGAAGGTATAGTGCTATATGACAAAGACGGCAAAGAGCTATGGGGAGTAGCCAATGTAGATGCTAGAGCTTCAGTAGAAGTTGTGGAACTAAAAGAGGAGTTTCCTGCTATAGAAGAGGAGTTTTATGCTCAGTCTGGGCAGACATTTGCATTAGGAGCATTGCCTAGACTTCTATGGGTAAAAAACAACCGCCCATCTTTATATCAAAAAATATCAAAAATATCTATGATTAGCGATTGGGTACTCGCCAAACTATCAGGTGTAATTGCATCTGATCCATCAAACGGCGGAACCACAGGAATATTTTCTCTTAAAGATAGAGATTGGGTCTCATCACAGGCTACAAAAGTGGGTATCAAGGATGATATATTTCCACCTATATATGAGTCAGGAGAGGCGATAGGTGAAGTGACTTCGCAAGCTAGTGATGAGTGTGGACTCTCTCGTGGATGCAAAGTAGTGATGGGTGGCGGTGATGTACAGTTGGGTTCGGCAGGATTAGGAGTCGTGCATTTGGGCGAGAGTGCCATACTAGGTGGTAGCTTTTGGCAACAGATAGTCAACATCCCATCATCGACCACTCCGCCAAAGGATATGAGACTGCGTATCAATCCACATGTAATAGATGGCATATCACAAGCAGAGGGGATTAGCTTTTTTTCTGGACTCATTATGCGTTGGTTTCGAGATGCCTTTTGTGACATGGAGAAGCTACAAGCCTCTCAACGAGGTATAGATGCATATGAGATACTTGAAGAGATGGCAGCTTCTGTACCACTAGGCTCACATGGCATAGTGCCTATATTTTCTGATGCTATGAAGTATGGCAAATGGTACCACGCTTCACCATCATTTCTCAACCTATCCATAGACCCAAATATATGCAACAAAGCTAGTATGTTTAGAAGTCTCGAAGAGAATGCCGCTATAGTCTCAGCTATAAACCTAGAGAATATATCGTCGTTTTCAGGGATAGATAGCGATACTGTCACTTTCGCAGGTGGTGCTAGTAATGGCAAATTATGGCCACAGATAGTAGCTGATGTGACAGGAAAAGAGGTGCATATACCAGTAGTAAAAGAGGCTACCGCTCTAGGTGGTGCGATGGTGGCAGGCATAGGAGCAGGTATATATAGTAGCATAGACGAAGTAGCCAAGGAGTTGGTGGAGTGGAGTAGGGCGGTCACACCCAATATGAGTAATCATGCTAGATATCAAGAGCAAAAAGAGAAGTGGCAAGAGATATATGCTGAGCAACTCAAGCTAGTAGATAGGGGGCTATTGGAGTCTATGTGGAGAGCCCCTGGGGTAGGGTGTCGAAAAACACATAAATAAGCTCATAAGCATAATGGTGTTGCAGTTTAAGCCGGGGTCTGGTTATTCATGATGCATTCCGCTACGCTCCACGCATCACAAATCACCAGACCCCTATCGTCTCCATATATCCGCTTTTTTAATAGAATTTATATTATGTTAACCAAAGAGTTGAAATTTATCATATATAC
>WFMX01000048.1 GCA_015488875.1 Campylobacterota bacterium
GAATGAGTTTTGTGATTGGGGTATCGAATATAGCAAGGCAGACCGTGAGAGTATAGCCGAGCTTGGAGCGATCTTCAAAGAGACTCTGAAGATGATCAGTCCTATCATGCCTTTCATATCGGATCATCTATATCACAAGCTTAGTGGTACTACACTAGAAGATGGTAAAAGTCTGATGGTTATGGAGTTTCCGAGAGATATCAAGAGAGATGAGAGTATAGAAGAGATATTTGCCATCATACAAGAGGCTATCACCTCCATCAGGAGAGCCAAAGTACTCATAGATATGGGCAACTCCAAGATAGCAAAAGCCTATATCAAGCTAGATAGCCACATAGACAGCTCACTAGCGAAGCCATTTATAGAGAGACTTGCTAAGGTGGAGCAGATAGAGTTCGTAGACTCCAAAGTAGATAATTCTATCACCGATGTGAGTGACAACTTAGAGGTATATATCCCTACAAACGAGATAGATATGAGTGCCATCATCACCAAGCTCACAAGACAGCGAGATAAGCTCCAAAAAGAGATAGATAAGCTCAATGGTATGTTGGGCAATGAGAGATTTGTAGCCAATGCCCCCAAAGAGGTCATAGATACAAATCGCAAGGCTTTAGAAGATGCATCTGACAAGATAGTCAAGGTCGAGAGAGAGTTGGAAGGGTTTTTGGGATAGGCTTTTTTGAAGGGACTGCTTTTTTAGTTTTTGGGTACTGCTAGGGGAGATTGGTTTTGTGAGCGAAGCGAATAAAAGCTGTGTCCTCACATAATGATCCTTTGACCTTTTTAATCTCTATATTTCTTTCTCAGTTCTGCTATCTTGTATAGCATCTGCTCAGCCTCTTCTCTCTTTATAAGGTCTGAGAGTCCGACTCTTTGATTCCAATTTTTATACTCTCTCTTCAAGATACTTGATATAGTATGTTTGGACATATTTGAAGTAATTCCCAAACTCTCTTCTAGCTCCCTATTTGCTCTCTCTTTTCCATTGATATTTATAGGTAATATTTTTTCCATCAAATATTTAGATTTGGATCTATTGAGATATGTTGTTTCAATGAGATATTTTAGGAAGTCTATTTCATTCTCGTGTGTCACTCCATCCGCAGCTGCGATATAGAGGCACTCTTCAAATAGGAAGTTCTTTTCATTGAGTGTAAATTCCTTATTTATCTTTTTCAATACTCTATCTATATTGATTGTATTATTTTTTGCACTCTTGTGTGCACTTTTGATATATCCGTTTATCCTATCTTTGGCTTCTTGCTCCTCTTCTGAACTACTCTTTTTAAGCAGTTTTTTTCCCAATGATGTGATGACTTTACCCTCTTGTGGACTTGTCTCATCATCAATACTACTCAAATAAAATGCTACTGTTATCGTCAGCTCATCTGAGATATTTCTATGTTTCTGCTTGGATTTATGGCTACTCTCACTATCGGATTGGTATGGTGTATTGTCGTCTTCTTCTACATCTTGATTGTCTAAACCATCACTAACATTATAAGCCAATGAAGTACCTACGATCACACCAATAAAGGTTCCAAGTATAGTCATAAAAAATAGAATTATCGAACCTACAAAATCCCATAGATATGGTTCAATGAGAGTTTGAAAAAAATCTCCGACAGTATATCCTACATAAAATCCGACAATAGTACCTACAACAACCCCTAAAAGTCCATATGCTATATTTTTCATATCATTATCATCTGATACTACTCCAGCCCCTATCAGTAGTCCAATGATCACGCTCAGTGTCAGTATAATGTATTTCACTAAAGTACCAATAAAATCCCAAAGATACCCCTGAATGAAACTTCCAAGTATATCTCCAAGGTAGTACCCGATAAATATACCCGCTAGATAAGATATTATTATTTTAAACGATTGCATATACACCTACTACTCTATCAAAAATTTGTCGAGAGGATTTATATCTATTATTTGCCTTCCATCATCAATATCATCATCAGCATTTCCTGAATTTATATCTATACTGCTCTCTTCTGTATTTCCAGATTTTAGGTGTACTACTTTGCAGTGCATAGTTTGATTTTCGTCATAGCTATATGTAAAAGTGATCTCTTCGCCCTCTTTGGCTCCTGCTGGTATAGGCAACTGAAAACTATCAATCACATCTATATAGTCAGGGTCGTCGCCCTCTCCTTGGGTGATTTGGCAATGGACGCTATCTTGTCCGTCATATATCAGATAGCCTGATGTTTTTTTGGTACAGGGGAGAAAGGTATTTTTCTTGATCACTATCTCATTGTAATCTTTGTCGTCATTGATAAGTATGACTCCATAGCTATGGTTGGCAACATCCCGAACCATGAGTCCGCCTAGACCAGATTTGATACTTTGACTTACTAGTGCAGGAGTTTTCTTCGTCATGACCATAC
>WFMX01000049.1 GCA_015488875.1 Campylobacterota bacterium
CTTGAACATCGCCTCGTAGATACGATCTAATCTTTACTTATCTTTTTCATATTACCATGAAGACAAGCTAACAAAAACCGATCTTGTCGCTACTCAAATTTTTAGTGTAACTATCTGACTGACCCACAAGCTAACTAATACTATCCTTTAAGGATAATTTAGTTGCTTTAGGTGAATGTACGATATATTACTGGTTTGACTCTCTGTATGTATTATATCTAATAGATACGAGGTGAAGAAGCCAAACTCTAATCTATAAACTGCTAAACTGTAAAATCATATATCAAGGGCAATGCCAATCTTATGTTTGAATATCCGCATGTCCTATTTTCATATGGTTGACACTATACTGTATTGTTTGTTATGTTGAATTTTGAGTTTGGTTTGGTATAGATATGGGTAGGTACTTATAAATATATGATATAATTATCACCAACACTTTAACTCAAAGGAGAACAAATGAACACAAAAGAGCCAAAAGAGGTAAAAACTGTAGAGCAGAGACTAGAGAGATTGCAGAGAGAGGCAAAAGCCCATTTTGGAGAGCTTCGCTTTGTTGGCATAAAGCTACATGACAAGATAGGTTGGGTAGCCAAGATCCAATTTGATGAGTTTGAGAGCTTAGTGGCTGAGGGTGAAACTGCTATAGATGCCATCAAAAGTCTGAGGAAGAGAGTCAGAAAAATTATCGACCGATACAATATAGTATAGAGATCAGGATAATGAAGCTGAAGAGAAATATAATCCTCGTAGGTTTTATGGGCATAGGCAAGGGGACGACTGCTCGTGCCTTTGCCAAAGAGTACAGTATCTATAACATAGATACTGACGATCTCATAGAGTCTAAAGAGAATAGAAAAGTCAAAAAGATCTTTGAAGAGGATGGAGAAGCGTACTTCCGCAACCTAGAGCAGATGACTGCTGATTGGATAGAGAGTAGTGTACAAGGCACTCTCATCAGTAGCGGTGGAGGCTTTTACAAGGTTGATAATTTATCGAAATTGGGTAGAGTTGTGCTGCTAGATGCTTCGTTCGAGTGGATACACAATCGCATACTTACATCAGACAATGCCCAAAAGAAGCTAAAGAAACGCCCACTATTTAAGCACCCTAAAGAGGCGAAGAAACTCTATGATGAGCGAATCAAGATATACAAATCTATAGCAGATGTGATTATAAGCGTAGAGGGAAAGAGCCTCGACAAGATCATAAGAGAGATAGCCAAAGAGACAGACGCTTAGGAGTCATAGAAAATAAAACCTAAGGCTAGCCTAAATATGTAGTTTTGTTATTCTCTAGTTCCTAATCAAATCAGAAATTTTTTGATATGTACTCTTTGACCATATTTTCAAATTTTTCCATTCGTTCTCTGCCTTTCGGTAGTGCAGTTCGGAGTCTTTTCATCTCGGTCAAAAACTCATCTATATTATCAGGTATAATATTTTGAAAATATGCCCTTATCTGCTTCGCAAATGCTGGTGATGCCCCTGATGTGGAGAATGATATAGTCAAGTCACCTTTTTTGATATATGATGGAAATATAAAGTCACAATATGCTGTGTCGTCTACGCTATTGACAAGGACTCTACTGCCTCTGCTCTCTTCATAGATAGATCTATGTAGCTCTATGCCATCGGTAGCCACTATCACTATATCAAAATCATCTATATCACCCTCTCTGTAGGCTCTTTGATGCAGAGTCAGACAGTTCTCTTTGATGATAGTGTTTGCCTCTAGTGATAGCTCTTTGGTGATGATGGTTATCTCTTTGGTGAAATCTACTAGCTTCTCTAGCTTCTCGGTAGCTATCGCACCACCACCTACTAGCAGTACTCTTAGGTTTTCCATATCCATATACATAGGAAAAAATGCCATGACTACCCCTTTCTTTTCAATCTTTTCAATTCATAATGCTCTAACGAAAGCATCATCGACTCCTCTATGATACTAGATATCAACTCTTTGTCCACCGTACTATCATCATAAAAGTATATATGCCTCACTATCTTAGCATCACCCTCTAAAAATGAGTATATCTCTTGAAGTTTTGCCCCTTGTGCCAAAGCCAGTGTAAGCCTCTGATCGTTTGTTCTGAGAAAACATATCGCCGAATATTCACTATAATATGCCGTCTGCTTGGCATTTCTCTGCTCTCTCATATCATCAAAACCAAGTATAATATCTCTAAGCTCCAAAAAGAGATCTGCAAATCTACCCCTACTATCTATATCAAACTGCATAACCACTCTCTACATATATCTCTCAAGCACCTTTGGTATACCTATAGTGCCATCCTCTCTTTGGTAATTTTCCATAATGGCTATGAGGGTTCTGCCTACTGCTAGAGCTGAACCGTTTAGTGTATGGACAAATCTATTTTTCTTGCCATCTTTGAATCTAATCTTTGCTCTTCTGGCTTGAAAATCACCCGTAGTTGAGACAGAAGATATCTCTCTGTATTGATTTTGTCCAGGTAGCCATACTTCTAGGTCTATAGTCCTAGCAGCAGAGAAGCCCAAGTCACCACCACAAAGCTCTACTACCCTATGTGGCAACTCCAAAGCACTCAATATGTCTGAAGCATTCTGCACCATCATATCAAATATATCATCACTGCTATCTGGGTGAGAGATAGCTACCATCTCTACTTTGTCAAACTGATGCTGACGGATCATACCTCTAGTATCTCTACCTGCACTTCCAGCTTCACGACGAAAACATGGGGTATATCCTGTCATGAGTATAGGCAACTCTTTTGCTGTCAATATCTCATCATTATATATATTGGTCAATGGCACTTCGGCGGTGGGGATAAGATATAGATTTTCGTCTTCTATCTTGAAGAGGTCATCTTCGAACTTAGGTAATTGCCCAGTCCCCTGTAGCATAGATGAGTTATTGAGGAAAGGTACACAAAGCTCCTCGAAACCTTTGGAGCGATTGGTCTCTAAGAAGAAATTGATCAAAGCCCTCTCTAGCCTTGCTGCATCTCCTCTAAGTACAGAGAAGCGACTCTTTGCTAGCTTGACTCCTCTCTCAAAATCTATCCAGCCATTCTGCTGTGCTAGCTCCCAATGCTCTTTGGGTTCGAAATCAAACTTTTTGGGTTCTAACACTTTGGATATCTCCACATTATCGTTCTCATCTGCACCCTCAGGCACTTTGTCAGATGGGAAATTGGGGATAGTCAAAGCCAAATCATTCAGTGCAGCTTCTGCCTCTCTCGCTCTATCTTGCAGTAGAGATATCTCCTCTTTGAGGCTATCTACTTTTGCTTTGAGTTCTGTAGTATCTTTGCCCTCTCTTTTGTAGCTTCCAAATAGTTTGGAGAGTTGATTTTGCTCTGCTTTTGTTGATTCGTATAAGCTGTTGGCATCTTTGAGAGAAGCAAAGAGTAGTTTCAACTCTTCGAGAGTATCATTTTTGACACCCTTTTTTTGCAACTTATCTACGGCTTCATCAAAGTTTTTCTGGAGATATTTGAGATCTATCATTGTGTAATCCTAATAATATAGAGTATAGTGAGGAATTATAGTAAAAAAAAGTTATTATGAGTTGAGTCATGCAGAAAATATCTGTATGACTCAAAACAAATTCTATATCTTGAGCTTGTAGATTTTGGTCATAGCATCCAAGGTTACTGGCTCAAATAGATCTTTATCATAATTTTCAAAGACAAACATTTGCACAAACATAGAGTTGAGATAGGCATCATCTACTATCATTATGTTGTTGTAGCTACTCATAAATATGACATGGTATCTACCTGTGGCATGGACTATCCTCTGCTCTTTATGCAGTTTGTTGTCTTTGGTATAGCCTACGGTTATCTCTCTTCCTATGTCTAGCTTCTCACCCTGTATAGTGAGTGTGCCATCTCGCATATTCCAAGATATGTCTTGAGCCATATATATCACATCGCCTACCTGCTTAAATCTCTGTGTAGAGTAGTAGAAGTGTCTCGCTTTGTGCTTACCTGTCTTGAGATCTAGGTTTCTAAATAGGTTGATGGTGGGGAGTATACCTGCCATATTCCAAGGCATATATAGATATATATCTCTCGTCTTTTTGGGCATCTTGATATCGCCATACTTTAGCTCATAGAGATAGTCATCTACATCGACCTGCTCTGCAGTGTTGTTCTTGAAGAGAGTGTTCGTGATGAGCTTGTAGTCAGAAGCGACATACTCCTCTACTGCCAAACGCGATAGTCGTGCAGCCTCTAGCGGTGAGTCTGTGAGCATTATCTCCGATACTATGAAGTTGTCATTGTTGTGTTTGCCACCATCTATGAGTGTGTTTTTGTCTGCGAAGTACCATATGGGATATCCATAATCCCACCAAGTGACTACATAATCTTTGGGGTTGGAGGTGGATTTGAGTTTGTCGAGTGTCATCACCTCTCTTTTGCTCATGACGGTAGGAACTTTATACTCTAATATGTGCATGATATTTGGATATATCATAGTGGCGGTGAGTAGTGCCATAGCGGGATAGTAGAGTCTCTTGTCATCTATGTACTCACTCAATATATGGAAGAGATAGATGGCACTTATGGCTGCCATAGGCACAGCATAGACTGTAAATCTAAGCCCACCCACTAACGAAAATAGACCTATGCCTATGAGCGGTAGAGCTAGTACAAACTCTTTGTGTCTCAACACCAACATGATATAGCCTACAAATGCCACAAGTACACCCGCAACAGATCCCGATATACGGTTCGCCATCACATCGAAAGGTATCAAACCAGCTTCACGAATAGTCTGTGAGACTTGCAAAAATCTCAATCCATGATCTACTGTACCTCTCTCGAAATAGTTGATGATCTTGCCAAAGATGAGACCATGCACATTGCCAGTATAGAGGAAGATAGGTATCAGTACTATGGAGCCATATATAGCTTGCTTGACTGTGACTACCCCTCTCTCCATAGCGACATAGAGAGCCACTATCACTGCGAACTGTCCCCAGAAGTTAAAATCTATCAACCCCACAGTTATGAGTAGTATAGAGCGGTATGAGAAGTCATCTTTGCGGTGAAAGAGTAGCATATAGCCCATATATAGCAGACCCATGGCGTAGACTATAGTCTTGCCCTGATCGTACAAAAATGGATACAAGAGGAAAGCAAATGCACTAAGCAGAGCATATACCCTCTTCTCAGTCTTGATGGTAGCCAAGAGAAAATAGAGTATAAACATCGGTGCCATAGCGGAGAACATATCGGTATCGAAGTAGCCGACCATCGTACGATTGTAGTAGCTCCAAGCTATAGAGCCTAGTAGTGCTGCCAAGAAGCCTACTGTAGCCATGCCAAAGAGACGACCTATCAATACTATAGGTATCACCACCAAGCTAGATATAACTGCTGGCATATAGAGTATGACAGTATCTAAAGAGAGTGATGTATATTTGGCGACCAAGGCAGATAGCGTTACTGTAGCCGTATAGTATATATCTGGCACTCGTGGGTTGAACTGTAGCGTATGCTCTAGCCACTTTTGGGCACCTGAGGCGAAGTAGTAGCCATCACCTGTGCTTATCATCAGCTCACCATTCCACATATACTGCTCTTGACCCTGCATCTGATAGACCCAAATCATACGCACTAGGTAGCTAAATAGGTAAGCTATCGTGATCAGTATCACTATCTTTCTTGAACTCAAACTTTCTTTATCTGTCATAGATTATCCTCATCTGTTTTTTTAATTGGCTCTTTTGGCAAGCATCTTGTGAAACTGATCGGATACAATTCACAAATCACTAGACCCTTACCACTCCTAACTGCTTTGTGTCTTTGGTCATTTTCTTTGTCTCTCTAAGTTGTCTTTTTAGGATATCTTTCTTAGACGAGCATATATCTTTTGGAGTAGTGAGGCTGGTATTATCCTCGGTATGGTTCGCATAGCCATATTTCTATACATCTCATATCTACTTAAAAAGCCCTCTTTGTTGGCACTCTTTAGAAAGAGCCATTCGTATTTGAGATATCCCCATCCACGACGACGGTTTATCATGTCGTTGCCCACTCTGGCCCTCACTAGTACCTCATCAATGTTGGCAAACATAAATCTATACTGCAACATCCTCACCCATAGATAATAATCCTCAAAGCCAGCTAGTGGTAAGTATCCACCCACGGATGTCACTGCACTCTTGCGAAACATCACTGTCATATGGTTGATGGGATTTCTATATTTGGCAAAAGAGTATATCTTTCTATGTCTAGTGGGGACTCTCCTCTCCATCTCGCATCTCCATGGATCACTCTCAAACTCACATATCCATCCACCAAGTACCGATACTTTGGGATTGGAGACTATGTATCGTATCTGCTTTTCAAATCGTTCTGGTACTGCTATATCATCCGTATCCATCCGCGCTATCCACTCGTGACTACAGTACTTTATCCCTACATTGAGAGCTTTTCCTAGACCGACTCTGCTCTTGATATTGATGATCTTGTACTGCACCTCTGACTCTTGACGGTATTGGGATATGATGCTATCTAGCCCCTGGGTGAGCGGCCCATCTTTGACTATGATGATCTCTGATGGCATTAGTGTCTGATTTTCTATGCTAGATAGGGCAGCATTGAGATATGATGGCTGCTCTTGATCATATACAGATATCAATACTGAAAACTCTACACCCTGAAAGTTACTCCCCAAAAAAACACTCCTAATATAGTGATAGTATTTTAACATCATTCTACTTTGGGTTATCCTCAAAGCATTTGACAATACTCTAAACTTTTTACGATATACTCATATCATGAATAGACTACATATATACCCAACTTCGAGAGTACTTCGTAGAGTATCCCAATCATCCAAAGAGAGTGATGGGTTTCTCCCTACACTTATGCGTATGGATGAGTTCGAAAAGAGAGCCGTTCTGCTGACAGATAGAGTGCTAGTCGACCCACTAAGTCGCATACTATATCTGCGTGAAGCATCTGATTTTGATGAATTTAAAAATCTTAAATTTGACAGAGGGCTTGTGAGATTTTTCACCAAGAGTGATGCTATCTTCAAGTTTTTTGAAGAGCTAGAGCAGGAGGAGATAGAGTTTTCTCAGCTGATAGAGGCTGATCCATATGCTGAATTTGACAGAGATATATCCATACTTGAAAATTTGAGAGGTAGATATAGAGAGATACTAGAGAGCAGATCCCTCACCGATAGAGCATTCATACCCAAAGAGCATAGACTCAATGAGAGCTTCATCGCTAGATACGAAGTGATAGAGATAAATATAGAGGGTTATCTCAGTAGATTTGAGATGAATCTCATATCAAGATGTTCACTTCTCACTAGAGTCATCATACACTTCACTACCAATAGATTTAATCGCAAGATGGTAGAGCGATTTGGAGAGTACGGCATCACCCTACCATCAGATAGCATAGTGAGTTTCGATTTCACTGCAAAAAAGCTACTAACTCAAGAGCCAAACAGTGCCACCATAGATGCGAAAGTATTAAAGACAGATGAGCGATATGAGCAGATAGCTTTGGCTTTTGTGGAGATAGAGAAGATGGTAGAGTCTGGCATATCAGCAGATGATATAGTCCTCATACTACCTGATGAGTCACTCAAAGATAGTTTTCTACTCTACGACCACTTACACAATCTCAACTTTGCAATGGGCTTTGAGTATAGCAAAAAAGCTCCATACAAGAGGCTAGAGGCACTCCACAATTATCTAAAGAGTTACGATAAAGAGAGCCGATATGTATTGGAGAGGTATGGCGTATCTATATCTACTTTGGATGACATATCACCCAAGCAGTTGATGACTATGGGCGAATTTTTTGAGATATTGAATGGAATGAAATTATTGGACTCTACACTAGCCACTAAAGAGAGTTCGTGGCAGAGAGGAGAGGGAGAGGAGCAGATATTTGAAGCACAGAGGTATATGCTACAGATATTTGACCACAAGAGAGATGACAATGAGACGAGTAGACATGAAATGAGTATTGAGGAGATGGACTTTAAGAATTGGCTATTTTTGTGGATGAAGTATCTCTCTACTATCACCATAGATGACAACAGAGGTGGCAAAGTCACCGTGATGGGAGTGCTAGAGACTAGAGGCATGAGCTACGAAGGGGTAGTGATAGTAGATTTCAATGATGGCATAGTGCCTGCCACGACAAGCAAAGATCAATTTCTCAACACAACAGTACGAGCATTTGCCAAGCTACCCACGCTCAGCGATAGAGAGTCTCTACAAAAGTACTTCTATAAAAGGCTATTTGAGAGTGCGGCAAAGCTATCTATCATATACTCTAGTAGCGACAACAGATTGGTATCAAAATTTCTCTATGAGTTAGGGATTGAGGGTGGCGAGAGGGCATCTTCACAACTATCTATACTCTATAGTGAACAAAACAGGATAGTAGAGATAAGAGATCCGATAGTAGAAAAGTTTGATGCTAGAGATATCGTATGGTCTCCTACTAGACTCAAGGTATACCTAGAGTGTAAGAGAAGATATTACTACAAGTATATAGAGGGGATCAAGCAGAAAAAAGATGATCAGCTAAACGAGGGTTCGTTACTTCATTCACTACTAGATCATCTATACAGAGAGAGAGATCACTACACTTTCATAGATGATATGAGCAGAGAGATAGATAGATTATTGGATGAACTACTCCCTCCTCAAAATACCAAGATGAATGCCAAGATAGTATACCAAAAGATGGTATGGAGAGAGAAGCTTAGAGGATATATGGAGAGTGAGATAGATCACTTCGCAAAGGATTGGAGGGTAGTCTCACGCGAGTATGAGGTGACAGGCGAGATAGGTGGATTGAGGTTCAAAGGACGCATAGACCGCATAGACCAAAACAGTACAGAGACTTTGGTGATAGACTACAAGAGTGGCTCTATAGCAGAAGCCAATAGAGTAAAAAATCTTGAAAATTTGACAGATTTTCAGATGAGTATCTATAGTGATATATTGAGTCAAACATATCAAAACCTTACACTATCGTTCATGCTGATACTAGAGGGTGGCAAGATGGAGGAGATCACTATGCTAGACGAGAAAAAAGATATCTTATATGATCATATCTCAGATCTCAAAGAGACCAAAAGTTTCACGGCCTTACGATGCGATGAGTTGCAAAAGTGCAAATATTGTGAATTTGTCCTATTGTGCGAGAGAGGAGAGTATCTTTGAGCCTTTTATGTCAGATATTATTTAAAGTTACCAAACACAAGAGGTGCTTTGAGATCTAGCTGCTTCACCTCTGCCATTACCTTCTGTAAATCATCTATCTTTTTACCACTCACTCTCACTTCGTCACCCTGTATAGATGGGGTCACTTTGAGCTTGAGTGCCTTGATGGCTTTGGCTATCTCTTTGGCTTCGTCTTTATCTATGGTGTCAACTATACGATAGATCACTTTGGTGTTGCCACCGCTTATCCCCTCTGTCTTGACCTCTTCGAGTGATTTGCCTGCTATGCCTCTCTTGATGAGTTTGGATATGAGTATATCTTTGAGTGCATCTATCTTGCTATCGCTTGATGAGCTTACAGACAGAGTCTTTGCACTCTCGTTTAGATTGAACTCTGCTACTAGACCCTTGAAGTCAAATCTAGTAGATACCTCTTTCTCTGCCATGATTAGAGCATTTTTTAGCTCCATCATATCAAGCTTTGCTGTGATGTCAAAGTAGTGATCTTTTGCCATTATGTATCTCCTATTTTTCTATACGCATCATGGCTATATCACCATGCACTACGCTCAGTGCAGATAGTGCCTTGATGGCATCTTGCATTTTGGACTCTTGACAAATATGTGTCGTAAATAGTAGTTTTGCTATGTCGTCATCATTGGTCGGCTTCTGAAGCATCGACTCTATAGAGATGCCAAACTTACCGAGAGTAGATGTGATAGATGCCAATACACCGCTTTGGTCATCTACCATAAGTCTAAGATAGTAATGTGTCACTATCTCATCCCTAGAGAGTAGTTTTAGATTGCTTTGGAAGCCCTCCTTGTATCCTAGCATCGGCTCTCTATTGCCTCTGACTATATCTACTATATCGGCTATGACAGCACTAGCTGTAGCATCACCACCAGCACCAGCACCATAATACATAGTCTCACCTACTCTGTCGCCAACTACAGTGACGGCATTCATAACACCATCTACTTTGGCTATCATAGAGCTTTGTGGTATCATAGTAGAGTGTACTCTCAACTCTATGCCCTCTTCTACTTTTTTGGCTATACCTAGTAGCTTTATCTCATATCCAAACTCTTTGGCGAATGCTACATCAGTCTGAGTGATATTTTCGATACCCTCTATGAGTATATCTTCTGGCTTAGCATCTATACCATAGGCGATACTAGCCAATATAAGCAACTTATGTGAAGCATCGAACCCACCTACATCGAAGGTAGGGTCAGCCTCTGCATATCCTAGCTCTTGAGCCTCTTTGAGTATATCGTCATAGTTGGCTCCCTCATTTATCATCTTGGTCAACATATAGTTGCAAGTTCCATTCATAATACCCTGCATAGACTCTATGTGGTTGGCAGATAGTCCGCTTCTCAAAGCACCAATGACAGGTATCCCACCTGCTGTACTTGCCTCATACATAAATGGTATATCTCCTGCAAGCTCCTGTAGCTCATATCTGTGATAAGCCAGTAGCGCCTTATTGGCAGTCACTACCGCTTTGCCGTTACTCAATGCTCTTTTGACTAGCTCGTATGGCTCTTCTACGCCACCCATTAATTCCACAACTATATCTATCTCTGGGTCATCTATGATATCTGATGGGTTATCACTAAGCTTGATAGAGACAGCTCTATCTTTGGATAGATTTTTGACTACCCCTGCTTTGGCTATTATCTTTTTGCCTGCTCTAGCTTCGATGATATCACCATTTGCCTCTAGTATATTGGCTACACTAGTCCCTACTGTACCTACCCCTAGTATACCTATATTTACCATGCTATTTGTTATCCTCTTTTGTATTACCTGTCTTGTTCTGTTCTATTTCTTTGAGAAACTTCTTGATATTTTTTGCTGCTTGACGGATACGCTTCTCATTTTCTATGAGGGCTATGCGGACATATTGATCGCCATATTTCCCAAACCCAATCCCTGGGCTGACCGCTACGCCTGCCCTGATAAGTAGCTGCTTTGAAAACTCAAGCGACCCCATATCTCTAGCTACTTTGGGTATCTTCGCCCATACAAACATGCTCGCCCTTGGTGTGGAGAGTTTCCATCCTGCATTGCCAAATGATTTGATAAGCACATCTCTTCGCTTTTGATATAGTGGGATGATCTGCTCTGTAGGTATATCCCCATGCTCATCTAGTGCTACTGTAGCAGCGACTTGGATAGGTGTAAACATGCCATAATCGAGCCAAGATTTGATACTCTGCAAAGCACCGATGAGTTTCTTGTTTCCTACTATAAAGCCTACTCTCCATCCTGCCATGTTATAGCTTTTGGAGAGGGTATAGCTCTCTACGGCTACATCTTTGGCACCCTCTACCTCCATGATAGATGGTGTGGTATATCCATCGAATGTGATGTCTGCATATGCTATATCTGATATGATATAAAATCTCTTCTCTCTCGCCAATGCCACCAATCTCTCATAAAACTGAGGTGTGACTGTAGCAGTAGATGGGTTGTGAGGGAAGTTGACTACCAAAAATTTGGCTTTTGGTACAGAGTTGTCAAGTGCAGATATCACATCCTCTAAAAATCTATCTTCATCTACTTCAAATGTCTCTTCATCGAATATCACTTCCATCTTCTCTACATTTGCACCAGCAAGTACAAAAGCTTGAGAGTGTATAGGGTATGTAGGATCAGGCACTATGGCTACATCACCTGGGTTCGATATGGCTTGTACTAAGTGTACATACCCCTCCTTGCTTCCCATGGTAGCTACTACCTCTTCGTTGGGATCTAAGTCTACTCCGTACTTGCGTTTGTACCAATTGCTCATAGCTAGACGAAGTTTGTAAATACCCTTACTAGCACTATATCCGTGCGTCTTCTTCTTTTTGGCTGTTTCGCATAGCTTATCGACTATGGGCTTTGGTGTAGGAGCATCAGGATTTCCCATTGAGAAGTCTATGATGTCTTCGCCTGCTCTTCTAGCCTCCATCTTTATATCATTGATCTCTGCAAATATATATTTTGGTAGTCTATTTATCTTTTCGAACTGTATCTCATCAAACATACTCTATCCTCTCAATGCCTCTTTGTACTCATCTTCACTCAATTGGTGAATGCCATCTTGGTCTAGCTTGAAAAATATCTTTCCACTTCCGCCATACTCTTCAAATATATCATTATCTATGAAAGCAAATACACTATTTTCGGTTCTAAATAACCAGCCGTTCTCTTTCAAGTCTATATCGTACTGCTCTTTTCTCTTAAATCTAAACTCTTTTTTGGTATTTAGGTTTACGAGCTGAAAAAGCATTATTTTTTGTGGTAGTATAGTTATTTTCTCTCTTTTGATCGCAGAGGTATCTTGTGCGGTTTCACTCTTTTGGCTTACAATTACCGTATCCTCTTTTGGCACTTTGGAGATATTACTATCTTGTAGTGGAGTATCATTCTGATCTGTTGCCTCACTACTCTTTGTAGTGACCTCTACCTCTTGAATATCTATCTTCTCTACAGGTGTTGATGCTACGGCAGATAGATTCTCCTCTTCGATTGCCAATACGACAGTGGTATCTTTGGAGGATTTGCCATTGACTTTCTCCATAATAGTATCTTTTCCTGCTATGATGATATCGAGTATACTTTTTTCATTTTTGGTCTCTATATCATGTGATACGGGTCTATAATATGAGCTAAAAAAATACCAAGAACCATATGTAATCACTCCTATCAACAGAAGCACAAAAAATTTAGACAGAAAGTTGTTCTCTTGGACAACAGGCTCCATCACCACAAATCTATTGTTGTCATAGCTACTCTTTTCATCGAAATGTATGGTGGCTTCATCTCTCGTCTCATTGAGTTCTACGCCATACTCTCTCTCAAGTATAGACAATATACCTATCACCTGTGATCTATTTAGATCGTAAAATTCTCCATTGGATAGTTTGTCAAGTAGATTTTTTGAAACATGTGTTCTCTTGATGACATCTCTAACGGTCTCTTGTTTTATCAACTCATTTAGTTGCATATCTCATCCTGTGTATTAAAATAGCTGCTGCTGCTGAGACATTGAGCGAATCAAAATCGTTCGCCATCTCTATAGATACTCTCTCTTTGACTTTTGACATTGTCTTTTTGGACAAACCTCTATCCTCACTTCCCAAAATCAATACTCTCTTGGGGGCTATGCCTATAGTAGATATACTCTCCCCATCCATAGAAGCACCATAGGATACAAATCCTAGCTGATGAAGCTCGTTGAAGATATCCAATATATTGTGAGATATCATAAATGGTATATCTAGCAATGCTCCTGAGCTTGTGCGTGTAATGGCAGCCATATTTAACTGCTTTACGCCTGTGGCTATGATGGCATCTACACCTAAGGCATATGCACTTCTAGCTATAGCACCTATATTGCCCACATCTGTCAAGCCATCCAAAACTAGAATAAAATCACTTTTTTTTATCTGTGCAAAATCACTAAATTTAAACTCATCAAGCTCTATCAATATCCCCTGATGGTTGCCACCTTTACTCATCGACTGAGCCCATTTCGTCTCTAAAAATTTGATCTTGGGTCTATATAGATCAAAGAGTGCTTGTGGCAACAATCCTTTTTTTGCAAGATATACTGTTTTTATCTCTTCTGCGTGATGCTCAAGTGCATGCAAGCAGACCTGTTTACCATAAATTATCATAAAAAGGATTTTATCCAACTTTTGCTGTCACTATCTTAAGTAAGCGATAAAGTAAAGCCTCTTGTTGTGATTTTATGATAATATTGTCAGACAAGGAACCGCACAAGAACAAAACTACCCATATCACTATTTGTGCGGTTCTTAATCGTCCTTTTCGTAGGTCAGATACTAAAATTCATACGAGATTCCAATAGTGGTCAAGTATGCACCACCACCTGCGAAGCTTCCACCATTGGCAAGTATAGGGTTGTCGGCTACACCTCTCTCTACAGATATAGGATCTTTGCTGTCATACAAAAATGCCAAACCCCAAGAGAGATTTTCGTTCTGTTGATACCTGAAACCCATAGAAAATACCTTGGCATCGCTATCTGGCAATTCAAATCCCAAAGTTTTGGGTATAGTAGGTGTCTCGTCTAGTGCAAAACCGATCATGGCAGTTATTTTATTGCCCATGGCGATAGTCGCACCTACTCTAAATGTATTTGTATCTACCCAGTGCTTCGGTATAGGAGTATCAAATACAGGAGTTAATGGTCCTATATTTGCACCACCATACTCAAAATCTAAAGTCTCATACTTAGACCAAAATGTCCTCTCGTAGCCCAATTCAAGTGTAAATGTACCTCCCCAAGTCTTACTGATGGCTACATTGAGAGCGGCTGGCAGTGGCACTGAGACACTAGCATCACCGCTATATAGCATCCTTCCACCTGCCGATAGATCTGCCGTACCCTCTTCGTTGATATCAACATTTGATCTATAGGTGAGAGCTATATTTATATCATCGCTTGCCCTATATGCCAATGCTATATTGTATCCAAACTCTATAGTGTCACCCTCCATATCTCTGGCTATATTGGCTCTCGGATCGCCGATGATGGCACTTATGGTGGCACCGTCACTTTTGACTATACCCTCGCTATAGACCATTCTCAATCCACCTGCTACAGAGAATTGATCACTTATACGATACGATAGCGTAGGGTTGAGTTCTATGATTTTGAGTGTGAACTCTTCTGCATAGGCTTTTTGGGCTGGAGTTTGCCATCTTTTGGTCAAGCCACCTGGTGCAGCCAAGCTCACACCCCATCTATAATCACCATAGGCTTTAGATACATAATGAAAATATGGAATAGGTAGATTTTCACTCTCTGATGAACCTGAGAAAGGAGCTGCTAAACTATAGTCTATGGTTGGGAGATGTGCTAGCGTGACACCGCCCTCTATATACTGCTTCTCATCTGCCATAAAGCTCATATTTGCAGGGTTGTAGTAGTTCGTGTCAGCCCCTGAAGTGTGTGCCACATAGGCCGCACCTAATGCCATAGAGTTGAGTGACTGCTCTGGTATCTTGTACCCACCCGCTACTACCATCGAACTAGCGACTATACTTAGCGATAATCCTTTTACCATATTCTTCATATTTATCCCTTTTTATCCAAATAATATATTGTAGCTAAATTTAAGTGTAAAATTAAGGAGTTTTTATAAAAAATTGTGGAATTTTGGATATATTTTTAAAAAATAGTGAATATATGTTTCCTACTTGGTTGAGATGCATAGCTTTTAAGTCTTCCCTACTCTTCTGTATAATATTTTTGATACTTTTGTTGCTCTTTCCCCCTGTCTTCATCCTAACTAATACTTCAGGTATATATGAGGTAGTTATCTTCGCCTTGGACAAAAAACGAATCATCAAATCATAATCAGCAGCTATCTTGAAGTCAGTATCGAAATAACCAAATTTTTCGTATATGTATCTCTTGACATAAAATGTAGGATGAGGTGGCATCCATCCTCTTTGTAGTTTTGACCGATCGTACTCCCTACTCTTCCAATACCTCACCACGAAATCTATATCGTCTCTCTTGACATAAACCAAATCGCCATATACAGAGTCGCAGTCACAGCTATCAAATCTATCTACGATCTTCTCAACAGTATATCTATCTTCAAAGATATCATCAGAGTTCAGAAAACCTATAATATCCCCTGTAGCTAACGCTATGCCTTTATTGTGTCCTTCGTATATACCATTGTCAAATTCAGATACAAATATAGTGATCTTCTCTTCATATCTTTTGATGATATCTATGCTACCGTCTGTCGAGGCGGCATCTATGACGATATACTCTATATCATCATATGTTTGCAAGAGTACAGACTCTATGGTGTCCTCTATGGTATCTTTAGCATTAAAAACTGATGTGATGATGGATACTCTCAATTCATCTGCCTTTTTCGTTTTTCTTTAGCTGGATTACCTTGATATACAGTATATGGAGCTAAGTCACTTATCGCCACTGATCCCACAGTCAGCACACTATGGCTATGACAATTTACGCCACTGGTGACAATCGCCTTGGCCCCTATCCAGACACCATCTTCTAAGATTATATCTCCGAGCTTCAGATCAAATCCTTTTTTTGTATAGTCATGGCTTGCAGTCAATATATATGCACCTTGTGACAGTACAACATTATCCCCTATAGTTACTTTAGCCAAATTGTCTATCCAAACCTCTTCACCTACCCAACAATAATCACCTAAAATTAAAAACCAAGGGTATTTAATGTTTATGTTTGGCTTAATGACCACTCTTTGACCTATCGTTGCACCAAATAGTCTCAAAAGAGCTACTTTTGTGGCAGATGGATATGGTATCCATATTTTGAAAAATAGTATACTAGTCAAATACCATAAAACTCTCTTGATGATGTGTCCAGGATCATATCTATTATTGTTATA
>WFMX01000050.1 GCA_015488875.1 Campylobacterota bacterium
CTACTACCTATGCAGATGTCCACAAAGAGAGTGAGTATGAGTTTAGTAGATACCACTTTGAAGTAGCTACAGTTGAAAAACTCTTTAAAGATTTTGAGGATGCTAGTAATGAGTGTAGACTCTGCCTTGAAGAGGAGTTGCCTCTGCCTGCTTATGATGAGTGTATGAAAGCCTCTCATGCGTTCAATGTACTCGATGCTCGAAAAGCTATATCTCAAGCTCAAAGACAAAACTATATCCTCAAAGTAAGAGAACTCTCTATAGGGTGTGCAAAGCTCTATAAAGCGCAAGAGGGTGAGCGAAATGATAGAGTAAAAGCTTAATATAGATGCTATTTTTAAAATACCATACGGAGAACTAGGTATGAAATTACAGGATATATACACTATATTAAATGACATAAGTCCTTTTGAATTACAAGAGAAGTGGGACAATTCAGGACTCATCATAGGCAAAATGTCTAGCGAGATAGAGAGCATAGTTCTTAGTCTTGATGTCGATGAAGAGTTGATAGATAGTAGTGATAATGACGTATTGTTTGTAGTACATCATCCACTTATATTTGGTGGCTTAGATAGATTGGATTTTGAGAAATATCCAGCAAATCTCATAGAGAAGATGATACTCAAAAGGCAATCACTCATAGCTATGCATACCAATTTCGACAAAACTCATCTCAATAGTTATGTATTTGAAAAGATACTTGGCTTTAAGAGGTGTGATCAAAATGATTTTTTATGCTCTGCTGATGGTGAGTGGAGTTTGGATGAGCTTGTAGATAGAATCAAAAAGCGACTCAAGCTAGAGACTGTGAAAGTAGTAGCCCCCAAAGAGAAGATAGAGAGCATCTCTTTGTGTACTGGAGCTGGTGCTTCATTGATGGATAGTGTCACTGCTGATTGTCTATTGACAGGTGA
Organism: Campylobacterota bacterium; assembly: GCA_015488875.1. Lineage (GTDB taxonomy): Bacteria > Campylobacterota > Campylobacteria > Campylobacterales > Sulfurovaceae > SZUA-451. Next base: position 918 of record WFMX01000050.1, read on the forward strand.
TATTAAATACCATGATGCGATGAAAGCAAAGAGCCAAAATCTAATGCTTATCGAGATAGGTCATTATGAGAGTGAACAATTTTTTGCAGAGATTTTGGGTGAAAAATTGAAACTTTTACCTCTTTTGGCTATAATGACAAATTCGAAAAACCCATTTCAAAATATTACTCCTAAAGGATAGAGATTGAGTAGACACATAAAAGAGCTAGTAGAACTCTCCAAAACAGACAAAGAGATAGATAGCTATCAGCCACAGCTAGATGCTGCAGACAAAAAGATAGCAAAAGCACAAAAAAAAGTAGACGATAGTATCAAGAGAGTTGCAAAGATTGATGAGCTTATAGTGGACAATGAGCAGAAGGTAGCTTCATACGAAGAGCAACTCAAGATGCTTAGCGAACAGCTATCGGACAACGCTAAAAAATCTAAAAATATATCTACAGAGAAAGAGATGAAAGCTTTGGCGATAGAAGAAGATATAGCTAAAGAGAAGATGTCGTTTGCCAACGAAGAGATAGAGAGACTCCAAACCATAAACGAGAAGAAGAGTGATGAACTCAATAGTGAGAAAGAGTCACAGGCAGAACTCACAAGTCTTTTGGAACAGATCACTATAGAGGCAGAGAAAGAGAAAGAACTTATCAACAACAGTAAAGTCAAACTCTTTACACTTAGAGAGAAGTCCATCCGCGAGATCGACCAAAATGTACTTGCATTTTATGAAAAGATCAGAACATGGGCTGGTAATACTGCTGTAGTTCCAGTCAAAAAGCAAGCTTGTTATGGGTGCTATATGAAACTCAATGATAAGGCATATGCAGATACTATCAAAGAGGAAGAGATCAAAACTTGTCCTCACTGTGGCAGGATACTCTACATAGAGAGAGAAGCTACAGAGGCATAATTGAACCTATTTACCCTGTTCTATACGATAGTAGCGACACTCCTATATGTGGTCGCCCTACCTCTGCTGATACTCTTTTCATTCAAAAAGAAATATCTAGACTCATTGCCTGCTAGATTTTTCTTGTGGGGCAATTCTCCGATGTTACCAAATGGCATATGGATACATAGCTGTAGTTTCGGCGAAGCGAAAGCTATCAAGCCATTGATGGATCTCATACCACAAGATCTATTGAGACTCACCACCACTACACAGACAGGCTTCAATGAGATCAAAAAGCACACTGCCCAAAGCAGATATCTACCCTACGAATCACTACTCTTTGGGTGGATGAGACCTCAGAAAGCTCTCATAGTGATGGAGGCGGAATTGTGGTATCTGCTCTTTTTTTTGGCTAGATCCAAGGGTGCAAAAACCATACTCATCAACGCAAGAATGAGCGACCGATCATACCCCAAATATCTCAAACTTAGATGGCTATACCGCAAGATATTTGAACAGATAGATAGGGTCTATGCACAAACTATAGATGACAAGATACGCTTAGAGGCTCTAGGAGCCGAGAGAGTAGCGGTGATCGGAAATATAAAATTTGTAGATATACCTAAGCCGACTAGAGAGATGAAGAAACCTGATGGATTGTTGGTCGTGGCAGGTAGCACACATGATAGAGAAGAAGAGTTGATACTCAAAGCGTTTATCAAGCTAAGGAGTACCCAAGCAGATGCCAAGCTCATCATAGCACCGCGTCATCCTGAGAGATTTGAGAAGGTAGGCAGACTCATCACTCAATATGCCAAAGATGGCGGATGGTCATATAGTAGATATGCTGACAGTGAGACACTAGAGAACGACTTGACGCTCATAGACTCCTTGGGCGAGCTTGTAAATATCTACTCCATATCCGATATAGTGATACTAGGTGGTGCTTTTGAACCCATAGGTGGACACAATGCCGCAGAGGTAGCACAATTTGGATGCAAGATCATATCTGGAAAACACTACTTTAACCAGCGAGATATATTCGCAGGCATAGAGGGTATCACTATAGTAGCCAATGGTGAGCTGGCTACCGCATTGATAGACCACGACAAGCTACCGACTACCAAGATAGTCACTGAAGTCGATTTGTCTTCAGTGGTAGAGTTCCTTCACGAAGAGCAACCCCACTAGCCAATCAAATTTGGAAGTGAGGTTTCAGCCTCACCCTCGCATATGCTAATGAGGTGAAGCTAAAGCATCACTTCTAAAATCCTTAATTCATTGGCATTGCAGTCGAGGGCGAACGATCACTATACGGTGACACAGGTTTTAGAAATTGTTCGACCTCGGCTGTAGCATA
>WFMX01000051.1 GCA_015488875.1 Campylobacterota bacterium
TAATGATATTATCAATAATATCTAATAAAAATGAGGGGTTCCCCCTCGCACTACAAAACTCTACAAAACATAATTGATTGTCTTGGCAATGAGTTATGTTTTGTCTGCAAAGAGAAAAATTACACAGAAAGGATATCTATTGAGTATAGGTAAAAAAGTATCGATCATAGGTGCTGGAAATGTAGGAGCGACTGTCGCTTATTCGTTGGCGATGAAAGGTAGTTGCCATGAGGTCGTATTGCGTGACCGCAATGTCGAGATAGCTAGAGGAAAAGCACTAGATATGTCACAAGCAGCAAATGCAGCAAGACAACATACTATCGTCACAGTAGCAGAGGATGCTGCTTGCATGGCAAATAGTGATGTAGTGGTGATAACAGCAGGTAGCCCAAGAAAACCTGGAATGAGTAGAGATGATCTCCTCATGATAAATGCAGAGATCACCAAAGAGGTAGTAGCTGATGTAAAGAAGTATGCTCCAGAAGCGGTCATCATAATGGTATCCAATCCTCTCGATGTCATGACATATGTAGCACTCAAAGAGAGTGGCTTTCCTAGAGAGAGAGTACTAGGCATGGCAGGTATATTAGATAGTGCTAGAATGGCTCACTTCATACATGAAAAGATAGGCTATGGTGCTGGGCAGATTCGTGCATCTGTCATGGGTGGTCATGGTGACGATATGGTCCCACTACCTAAATTTTCTACTATAGCAGGTGTGCCTCTCTCAGATATCCTTGCAGAAGAGGAGATCATAGAGATCGTAGAGAGAACCAAGCACGGTGGAGCAGAGATAGTAGGATATCTCAAGACAGGTTCAGCATATTATGCACCTGCCAAATCTACAGCTATCATGGTAGAAGCCATACTCCAAGACACTAAGCAGATACACCCATGTGCCGTACTCCTAGATGGAGAATATGGATATCATGATGTTGTGAGCGGTGTACCTATGGCATTGGGTTCAAATGGTGCAGAGAAAATATTTGAAATGACTTTGAGTAGAAGCCAAAAAGAGAAATTTGCACACAGCATTGCATCAGTAAGAGGCATGATAAATGTACTTAAAGATAAAAACTTTTTTGATTAGGAGAAGATATGAGAGAGATTGAATTTGACACAGTAGTCAAGGCAGTTAGAGACATGATCGTATATTGCGGTACTGATCTACCACAAGATACATATGATGCTTTGGCACAAGCGATGGAGGATGAAAAATCTCCAGTAAGCAAAGAAGTGATCCGCCAAATACTTGAAAATGCAGATATAGCAAAAGATGAAAAAAGACCTCTATGCCAAGATACAGGTTTAGCAGTCTTTTTTATCAAAGTAGGTGATGAAGTCAAGATAAATGGCGGACTACTCAAAGATGCTATCAACAAAGGCACAGAGCAAGGATATAAAGATGCTTATCTTAGAGCATCGACTTGCGAGCCATTTAGCCGTGCCAATCTCAAAGATACAGTAGGATACAATTTGCCAGCTATCATACACTTCGATATAGTGGCAGGCGACAAAATAGACATAGAGTATGCTGCCAAAGGCGGTGGCTCAGAAAATGTAAGTAGAGCTAGAGTCTTCCCACCAGCAGCAGGCAAAGATGGTATCATCAACTATGTCAAAGAGGTAATATCTGACGCAGGCGGCAATCCTTGTCCTCCTATCACTGTAGGTGTAGGCATAGGAGGTACATTTGAGAAAGCTACTATCAGCTCCAAACATGCCCTTTTTAGAGATATAGGTTCTATCAATGAAGATCCAGAGATGGCAGAGATGGAGGGTCAGATATTAGAAGAGATCAATAAGCTAGGAATTGGTGCTATGGGTATGGGAGGCACAAAGACTGCTCTTGCGGTACATATAGAATCCAACCCTTGTCATATAGCTTCATTACCAGTTTCGGTCAATGTACAGTGTCACTCATCACGACATACACATATCACAATATAGGGAGATAAATCATGGCAAGTTATACACTAACGACTCCACTCACAAGTGAAGATACCAAAATGCTAGTAGCTGGTGATACAGTCCTGCTCAATGGGACAATATATACAGCTAGAGATGCTGCACACAAAAGACTAGTAGACCTCATAGAAGAGGGCAAAGAGTTACCTTTTGATCTAGAGGGTTCTGTCATATATTTCGTAGGACCGACACCGCCAAAACCAGGTGATCCTATAGGAAGTGCAGGTCCTACTACTAGCTATAGAATGGATAGCTATTCACCGACTATGCTCAAACATGGCTCCAAAGGCATGATAGGCAAAGGCAAGAGAGATCAAGGTGTCAAAGATGCCTGTGTAGAGTATGATGGTATCTATTTCGGTGCTACAGGTGGTGCAGGTGCATTACTAGGCAAACAAATCACCAGTGCCGAGGTGATAGCATACCCAGAGCTAGGTCCAGAAGCTGTGAGAAGATTGACAGTCAAAGATTTTCCTGTCACAGTCATCAACGACACAAAAGGCAATGACCTCTATCAAATGGGTAGAGCAGAGTATGAAGTGAAGTAATTCCAAAGTCTAAAGTTTGCAAAAGGTTGGTTCACCGACCAGATATTTTGCGAACTTAGCGTCTCTGTGTCAAAAAAGCTATGATGCAAGTAAGCTCACCTATACTCCTTTAATGATATTTCAATAATTATCGCTTCTCTACACATCAATAATGATTATTAAAGCATCTGTTAGATCATCTAAAAATAGACTCAAATTATATATTCTAAGCTATATTCATATTATTGATAGATATTTCCTGTATCTATATAATTAAGATTTTAAAGGTGGGTATGTTATTATCGGCTTGATTAAATAGTTAGATATATCGAGGAAAAAAATGAAATATGACTTAACAACAAAGGAAGGTATCTAATTGGAGAGAGATATCTGACCCTGCGGCTCAAATATTTCTCAACTCAGTCGTTAAGTTTCACAAAAAACCTATAAGACTTGAAAAATACAGTATAATTAAAGTATACTTTTTATACTTTATATAAAAGGATTTATGTGAAATTTGAGTATGATGAACAAAAAAGTCAAATCAATAAAGAAAAGCATGGTATAGATTTTGTA
>WFMX01000052.1 GCA_015488875.1 Campylobacterota bacterium
ACCACATATTATACAGTTCATTTGACCCCTACAATCCTTAGCATTCTATAGAATTATACAACAAGAGACCTCTAAATCACCCATTTAAGAACTTTTCTCTCGTCACGAAGCTGAACGATAGGGGTCTGCTGCGGTAGGGGTCTGGTGATTTGTGATGTGTGGAGCGTAGCGGAATGCATCGCAATCGCCTGACCTCGGCTACACTGCAACACCGTTATGCTACAGTCGAGGGCGAACGATCACTATGCGGGGACACAGCTTCCGTTCGCTTCGCTCACGAAACCAATGTCCCCTAAGCGTAATCTCTCTACCTTCAACAGTTGCGTTCTCTCATTGTGGTAGCTTTATCTTACTTAGATGTAAATTAGAAAATAGGGTAGTTTTATTTCTGGGAGGTTCTTTATATATCTCTAATCCCAAACGATTATATCTATCTGAGATTAGACTTGGACGAGTTGCTTGGTCTGCTTAGATAGCGTCTGTGTCCTCTTCTCCTGTACGGATACGGAGTACACTGTCTATACTACTTACAAATATCTTGCCATCGCCTATCTTGCCAGTCTTGGCAGATTCACCTATGGCTTTGACTGCTATATCTGCGTACTCTTGAGAGCTTACTATGATCTCTATCTTGATCTTTGGTATGAACTCTACTACATACTCTGCACCCCTATATAGCTCTGAGTGTCCTTGTTGTCGTCCGTATCCTTTGACCTCTGATACTGTCATACCTTCGATACCAGCGGCTACTAGTGCCTCTTTGACATCTTCTAGTTTGAAAGGCTTGATGATCGCTTCGATTTTTTTCATATCTGTTCCTTTTGTTTTATATCTCATAAGCTTGGCAATGCCAAACTTATTTGTGATTTATAGATTTAACGCTTTTTCACCGTGTATCTGCTCGTCAAGACCGATCTGCTCTGTCTCTTCGTCTACTCTGCCACCACCAGTAACAATACTAGATATGAAGAATACAACGGCCGTCATAACACCACTATATACAATAGTAAGACCGATAGCCTTGAGCTGTGCGAGTAGCTGTGTGCCAAGTGCATAGTCATCTGCTTTGAGATATGGTGCGATGAATAGTGCAGTAGCTATACTACCCCAGATACCGACTAGACCATGTACCCAAAATGCATCCAATGAATCATCTACCTTAAATAACTTCTTGAGCTTAGCAACACCGATGAAACCTACGATACCACCAATAAGACCTATGATGATAGCACCTACAACACCAGCAGAACCTGAGGCAGGAGTGATAGCTACTAGACCAGCGACTGCACCTGATGCACCGCCTATGAGTGTAGGAGTCTTGTAGACTATCCACTCAGCAAGTAACCAACCGATCACACCCAAAGATGCTGCGACATTGGTGACTAAGAAAGCATTACCTGCTACGCCATCAGCTGCGACTTCTGATCCAGCGTTAAATCCGAACCAACCAAACCAGAGTAGTGCTGCACCAAGTACTGCAAATACTGGTGAGAATGGCTTGATAGCTGATTTGCCATAGTCTTTTCTCTTGCCGAGCATCATAGCTACTACGAAGCCTGCTATACCTGCATTGATGTGTACGACTGTACCACCAGCGAAATCCATCTCGCCGAAGTTGAGTGTCGTACCGCCACCCCATGCCCAGTGCGTGATCGGTGCATATACTACGAGTATCCATAGTCCAGCAAATATAGTAAATGTAGAGAATTTAACTCTCTCTATCATAGAACCAGATGCGATAGCTACAGCTATAGCTGCAAATGTACCTTGGAATGCCACAAATAGAAGCTCAGGGATAGTTCCGCTGAGAGACTTATCTGTGATACCATCAAGTAGTATCTTGCCTGTACCGATGAAGTCACCTTCGCCAAATGCTATGCTATATCCTGCTACTACCCATACTAGTGTACCAACTGCAAATGCTATAAGACTCATACCCATTGTGTTGAGTACATTTTTGCTTCTAGTCATACCACCGTAAAATAGTGCGAGACCTGCTGGTGTCATCAACATGACAAATGCTGTAGCGACTATCATCCAAGCTGTATCGCCTGTATCAAGTTTGGGAGCTTCATCTGCGAAAGCAGCCATAGGCAAGAGTGTTGCCAAGAGAGTTAAAAACTTTAACTTCATATTTCATCCTTAAAATAATTTGATTAGACATCTTGCAAAATCAATTGGATACGATGGCTTTAGCCTCGTCACAAGATGAAGCTAAAGCATCACTTCCGAGTTTTGCAAGATGTCTATTACTTAACGATAAAATAATAACAGATAAAAGGCTCTAGTGGTATCATATGGTGATTAATATTTCATCAATAGTCTACGAGACAAAAGGGATTTGGAGTTTTATGATATGCTCCTTTAGATTAGCAGATATATTGATCTGTCCTGATATGGATCTGATCTCTGAGTCACTATCTGTGTATCTGCCATTTGCTTTTACTACCAACTCCAAAAGATGCTCTTTTTTGTTTTGGATGATGACATATTCGCCTACTAAAAGTTTGAGCGATATATCTATGGAGTCGGATGATCTAAATGAGTGGAGTACCTTTCGCAAGAGTTTTGAAAATTCATTTTGATCTATCCTGCATTGCGGTAAGTCTTGGTCTACTAGTAGATGTAATTGATTGCTATTTTTTAGCTTGAAGAGTGTGATATTTGCTTCTAACAATATATTGATATCCGTCATAGGTAATTTATCTAGCTCTATGTTCCTGCTGACATTTAGTTTTGGCTTGTGATAGAGTCTGAGGGCTATCTGATCTTCGTCGTCATATGCTACACCAACCGCATAGAAGCTAAACGAATCGTACTGTAGCTCTAGTCTAGTAGTCTTCGAGCCGAAATCTTTGGGTGCATACGATAGGGTGATGTCGTATAGCTCTTGCCTAGAGACATACCCTAGTAGTATCTCTGATGAGTTGTTGAGGTAGAGTATCTTTCCACTACTATCAAATAGTACAAATGGTGTACTATCACTATCTATGAAAAATTTAAAATCAATGGATGTTGAGTTCATGCATCTTCTTTCTGAGGGTATTTCTATTGATACCTAGTATATCTGAGAGTTTAAGCTGTGAGCCGAATTTTTTAAGTCCTGCTTCTATGAGTGGTCTCTCATAAAACGGAAGATACTCCTTGTAATCATTGTTGCCCTCCATATTGTTGTATAGATAGTAGTATAGTATCTCCTCTATATCCTTACTAGTACAGCTTTGACTAAAGGCTTGTATATATATGGATCTCTTGAGTGAGTGAGTATTTGTACTGATATCTAGTAGTTTTGTATCTATCTCTAACTCTTTATCTAACATCAAGTTAGAAGTTACCTCTTTTGAAAATTGTTTTGTCAGTATATCTATATCTTCTACTCTATCTTTAAGCGCTGGCATGTGGTAGATGAATGCAAAGAGAGAGTCTATAGTCTTTTCATTACTGATGTAATTGGCTATAGCTATGATGCGTCTGTTTTCAAAATCTATATTTTCTATATTTGTCAACTTCTCAAAATCATATATGACCAATTGGGTCTGCTCTTCCAATGCCATCTTCACAGCTTCCATATCTCCACCATATACAAACTGAACTGTCGGATATAGATATCTGATGAGTGATTTTTTGCCTGTGTGTGGTTCACCTATGATGATAGATGAGACTAGTAGTGATTTGGTAAGGTTGAAACCTTTTATGATATTTTGTACTTGTGTTGAGTCGGTGTGAAATTTATCTATCATCGTTGATACTCCTGATATAGGATTGTATCGAAATATCTTGAAAGTATCTCATATATTTGGATATATAGAAACGATACAGTTAGGGGACATTGGCTTTGTGAGCGAAGCGAATGAAACCTGTGTCCCCACATAGTGATCGTTCGCCCTCGACTGTAGTTTGGGTATGCGTTCCCACCGAGACGATGGGAACAAGTGGAAAGCATGACAAGAGTTCAAAGATCAGCTCTTGTCAAGATATATCTTGACTATTTGTCAAATCTACATCTGATAGGACGAGCATTTGCTTTTGTACTGCTTTGGAATGTAGAGTCATTTTTGCCAGTATAACCCCAAAATCTTAGAGCATTTGCTTGACCATTTCTGACAGTAGATGTCCAATAGTCTGTGACTCCACCTTGACCAGTCACAGCACCAACTGCACCAACCCTGCTTCCTGCTCTAGAGAGCTGTAAAAATGCTGGTGGTGCAAATGAACCATTGATACCATTACTATCGTTGCCTCCATTGATAGAGAACCATTCATCGTCTCTAGCCAATCTCCAGCCAGATGGACATACTTGATTTTCTGTATCTGCATTGAGCCACAATAGATCGTTGCCATTCATTCTCCAGTCATCGTCGCTAGTGATAAATACGGCACTTGCAGGCACATCTGATTTTGTCGCTACAGTCTCAGGATGTACTGCTGTTGCACTGTATGCATCTTGGTGAGCTATGAGCTGATGTCCATCACTCTTGCGACCCCACTGCCATAAGTTACCATATGCATGGATATCATCTACGCCTGCATCTGCATCAGGATTGAAATATGGATTACCCACTGTGATGTAGTCTGCACCCAAGTTGTGCTTGAGCCAAATCGAACCATCTGGTCCTACGATAGGAGGTATGATCTCGCCACCATCATCACTGATGACATATGCACTTGCTTTGATCTCTAGAGGTTTTGCATCAGCCGCTCGTGATGTATAATCTATTGTTCCTAGAGAGTGACCATAGTAATTACCTTTGAGTGATTCACAATTGATAGGATGAGATGCACCATCTGCCGACACAACATACCCAGGGACATCACCAGTACCATTCAGTACAACTGGATCTACTACAAGTTTAGCATCAAATGTA
>WFMX01000053.1 GCA_015488875.1 Campylobacterota bacterium
ACTATATATTTTATCATGTACATGCATCTCACAAAGAGAATGGAAAAACATTCTTTCTGTATGCCTTCTTGGGTGCTTTCACTGCATCACTATCTTGGACTATAGAGTACTCTTTTGATCTTTTCTGGGATGCTAATATAGCTAAGTATGTGGGGGCTACTATTGGTCAAATCATAGGATACTCCACAAAATACCAATTAGATAAACGGTTTGTCTTCCCCAAGAGAGAGTTAAATACAGCCATACATAAATAGCCAACTACAGGCTATTAACTCTCAATATATTTTACAAAATACAACACATCAACAAATAAAACCTTAGGATACAAAATGATAAAAAACAAAACTATACTCATAGCATACCTATCGCTAATAGCGATACTATTTATACATGCCGCACTCTACTTCACACATCAAATACCTATGACGACGCTCTCAGATGATCGGATGCTCGATACACTTTTTAATGCAGATGCACTCTATCTACCTGCATTATACAAAGATCTATTTATTGATGGTGGGAGCTTCATAGGACATTGGTATCTTCCACCTGCACCATACTATTTCCCAGATATGATCTTGTACTTTATACTCAATGCTATCAGTGGTAACTACTATTATGCAATTGCACTATTTTTTATGGTAGAGTGGTTAGTATTGGCCTGGGCAATATATGCCATCTATCGACTCTTTTTTGACGCTACAGGATCTATAGTTTGGACTAGTGCCGTGCTGTTTTCTCTTTATTACTTCCCATCACCTATCACCCACCTTATGTATATAAGTGATTTTCACTATGCTGAGTTTATTGTCGGTATGATCATGCTTTATATAGTCTTGAGGGTGATGTTTGAAGAGAAGAGTTCATACCTAATGTGGATATCATACATCGTATTAGGGCTATTAACCTCTGCATCCGACAAGCTGATACTCCTGCAATGGATATATCCTATCGCACTAAGCAGTATTATCTTTTTGATTTTTAGAATATTTTCATTGAAAAAGACATTTTTGCTACTCCTGCTCACCGCTCTTATCTTCTTTGGTACAAGACCTCTCCATGATCTATTACTACCAAACCCAATCACCAATCATGCAGCAGCCAATCCTACACTCTCACTAGATATGTTACCTCGAAATATCCCTTTGGTCTCAAATATATTTAATGAAGCTATCAAAGATGGTAGCTTCAACTTTTTTATACTTATATCTATATCTTTGGCAAGTCTTGGAGTTATTGTAGTATCTCTATACAGGAGGAGAAAAAAGAGTTCAGATGAGATAAAAACAAGCAGATCCAATTTTATAGCACTACTGCTACTCATTATCATATCTGCTAATACAGTAGCTTTTCTGCTTACAGATAGGGAAGTAAATGCCAGACATTTTGCACCACTTTTTATACTACCTCTTATATTTTTACCAATTGTAATAAATTCACTTATCAATTTCAAAATATCTGCCAAAATAAAGATGTTAGCAGCATTAGCTATACTATTGCTCTCATTTTGGCAGATAAAAGAGAAGATTATAGGCAAAAAGTTTTATGACTCCTACACTACTCCATTATCTAGGTGCGTAGATAGCTTCATAGAGCAGACAGGCTCCAAATATGGTGCAGCACAGTATTGGCAGAGCAAAAACATATATATGTTATCAAAGTATCCAGTAACTATAGCACAATATGATGGTGCATCAAATGGATACAGATGGATTACTACCAATAGATGGTATAGAGATGAGTATGATTTTGTACTCATAGACCACAATGCAAGCAAGGGATACTACAAGATCAGTAAATCCAAAATTGTAAACAAAAATGGCAAACCAGACAAGATATTTTGGTGCGAAAGGACTGAGATCTTATACTACAAAAATGGTCTCGAAATGCAATGATACTATCGTTTTTATGGACTCTCGTTTCGTTACTTACCCATTTGAAAATCAATATCCTCCATAGAGAAAGTCATCTCTCTCTTATCACCATTGCCTGGTCTAGCAGCTGGTGTATCTGTAGTAATATCCAAAATATTTTCACCACTTTGTAGTTTTAATTTCATCAAAATATCAACATCCCTTTGACCTGCCAATAGATTGATCTTTTTGACCAGCGAACCATTGAGTAAAAACGAGACATTTCTAGTTTTTAGTGTACCTAACTTCAAGCTAAATCTATAATCCTTTGAAATTTTGGCATAATTGCTCAACTTGACTTTGACATTGCCAGATGACCAAACAAAATGACCTATGCCACCCTCCCAACTATATAAGCCACTCAAAAACTCTATAGCGTACTTTGTCTCTTTGTATATATTTGTTGGATCATAATCCAATATGGAGACTATCTTATCGCTATCTATCTGATAAAAAGGCTCCAACATAGTTACATTTTTGTATCTCACACCATTGATCAATTTGTCTACATGCACCAATAGAGTGTTAGCCATCTTGTATGTTTTCACTTTCAAGAGATTTTTATCTTCAAAATTTTGACTTGCATGCACTATGTAGCATGGAGATATCTGATTACAATTTTTTGATGAAGTAAATATAGATTTGAGCATATTTTTTTCACTATATAGTAAAAAAGTATTCTCTTTATTGCTATCTGATCCTAAGTAGAGTATGCTTGCATTAGCATCGCCTTCTTTTATGAAATGGATATCTATCTTATTGCGTTTTTTGTAAAAGCTGCTTAACTCATCTTCGGAAGTAATCATTCCACCAAAGAGTGTAGGTGCAAGTACAGTATATCCATCTGCTCTATCTCGCATATATTTTGAAGAGATGAAAGCATCAGTCAGAAAAAATCTTTTAGAGTTTGCCTCATATAAGTCTCCTATATATCTATTGTTAATACTAGTCGTCAATGCCAGTAGTGATACAATGATTGACATAAATATATATGGATATCTCCATCGTCTCAACATAAACAAATCGATAAATATCAGAAATGCTATAGAGTAATATGATAATGAAGAGTATAGATAATCTCGAATTCTATATCCTAATGCCCAAACTTGATATTTATGTGTTAGAGATATGAGAAAATTTGGAATAATAAGTGTATATACGGCTATTAAGAATGTCATTAAATATGCTCTTGATGAGAGTTTGACATCTAGCATCTTATACC
>WFMX01000054.1 GCA_015488875.1 Campylobacterota bacterium
AGCCATATTAGGGCGACCAAATGTAGGGAAAAGTTCACTCTTTAACCGTCTAGCAAGACAGAGAGATGCCATCACATCAGATGTATCGGGAACTACAAGAGATGTCAAGAAACGAACTGTCACTATATCTGGAGATAGAGATTTTGAGGTACTAGATACAGGTGGTATAGACTATAGTAGTGAACTATTTAGTAAAGTTGCGGAGCTTTCGCTTCGTGCAGCTACAGAAGCAGATGTCATACTCTATATGGTAGATGGCAAGAGCATACCAGAAGAGGAAGACAGGGAGCTATTTTATCGTCTGCAAGAACTCAAAAAACCATTGGCACTCATAGTCAACAAGATAGACAATGACAAAGAAGAAGAGAGATACTGGGAGTTTTTGGAGTTTGGAGCAGATATGACATTTCCTATGTCTGTCAGTCACAACAGATACTTCAATGACTTCTACGCATGGCTAGAGGAGTTTATAGCACCTAGAGATATACCATCTACAGCAGTAGAGGGCGAAGAGTCATTAGATGGCTATATACAAGATCGTACAGATGAGATGATAGAAGATATCAATACCCAAGATACAGTAGTAGATAATGATATAAAAGTAGCTATCATAGGCAGGGTAAATACAGGCAAAAGTTCACTACTCAACTCTCTTTTGGGTGAAGAGAGATCGGTAGTGAGTGATGTGGCTGGTACTACTATAGACCCCATAGACGAGATGCTGAAGTACGATGGGTACAATATTACATTTGTAGATACAGCAGGCATCAGAAGACGCAGCAAGATAGTAGGCATAGAGAAGTATGCACTAGGCAGAACTACAGCTATGCTAGAGAAGGCCAATCTAGTACTACTTATCATAGATGCTACAGTGGGAGTGACGGAGTTGGATGAGAGAGTAGCAGGACTCATAGAGAAGCATAGGTTAGCATGTCTCATAGTGATAAATAAGTGGGATATCAGAGAAGAGAAGAGCTATGAGGATATGGTCAATGATATCAGAGATGAGCTAAAATTTTTACACTATGCACCCCTCATCACTATCTCTGCAAAGACAGGAATGAGAGTGCCAAAAATATTGGATCAAATCACTGCTATATTTGAGAGATACAAGCAGAGGATACCGACATCCAAGCTCAACGATGCACTCCGTGAAGCGATGATCAGACATCATGTGCCATCTCACAATGGTGCCACAGTCAAGATCAAATTTGCCACACAGTATGAGACTAAGCCACCAAAGATAGCTCTCATATCAAACCGCCCAGATGGACTTCACTTTAGTTATAGGAGATATCTCGCCAACTTCATCAGAAGTAAATTTGATTTTGAGGGTGTCCCACTAGATATAGTCACTAGAAAACGGGGCGAGAGGATGGAGGATTAGAGGTTTTTGGCAATGCCAATGAATTAACAATGGACACGCAAAAAATCTTATTTCATTGGCATTGTGTCAAGCCTATGAAGTGTGTACAATGAGTGATTATAAAAATTACAGAGGTAAGAGAATGGAGTTAGATAGAGTTAAAGAGATGATAGATACTGAGGATGGAGTATTGTTGTACTTTTCTGGAGAGAAATGTAATGTATGTCATGCCCTGAGACCAAAGTTTCAAGAGGCTTTCGATAGCCATTTCCCTCTCATAAAACAGCTATACTTAGATGCACAAGAACATCCTGAGATATCTGCACGCTTTCAAGTCTTTTCAGTTCCTACCATGATAGTCTTTTTGGCAGGTAGGGAGTTTGCTAGAGAGGGAAGAAGTGTTAGTATACATCAGCTCATTACTCAGCTAGAGAGACCATATAGTATCATGACAGATCAGTAGAGCGATGAGATAGATGAAGCATATATTGATACTTGCAGATGGACCTGTAGCGAAACGATTTTTGGAGTGGATCAATGATACTAGGATAGTAGACAATCAATACCATGTAGCCTGCTACAAAGATGGTATATTGCCAGAAAAAGCAAACCGTATCATATCCACATGCCGTACAGATCCCACAAGCTATAGCAAACTGCTTATGATAATGTCCAAGATAAATTTCTCTATGGTTTTTGTCATCATGGAGAGTAGGGATGATACGAAATACACGCTCAAAAATATTAGACAGATAGATGACAAGATAAGAGTAGTACTACTCAACAAATGGGAAGATAGCTATGATGGTGTAGAGAATATAACAGTCATAGACGAGTATCATCTGCTCACCACACACTTATATGACAATCTGCCCAATGTGCCAGTCATAGCCAAAAATGTAGGACTCGGAGAGGGTGAAATCATGGAGATGATAGTACCTTTTGGTAGCAACTATGCCTATAGACATATAGGCTCCATAGTTCAAAGAAAGTGGAAGATAGCCGCCATATACCGCAACAAAAAACAGATACTACCCACCTCCGCCACCATGATATATCCGAACGACACACTACTAGTGCTAGGCAAACCTATAGTCCTCGATGGTGTATACAAGAGTATCAACAAAAAGATAGGATTATTTCCAGAGCCATTCGGAAAAGATTTATATCTATTGTTGGATTTTGATAAGGATAGAGATAGAGCTATCATATATCTACAAGAGAGCATATACTTAGCAGATAGACTTGAAAACAAAAAACTATTTGTAAGGATCATAAACCCATCAAATTTCAATTTAATGGAAGCAGTAAAAGAAGAAGAGAAAGAGAATGTATCTATACATATATGTTATGACATCAAAGGTATAGAGGAGCTTATAGAGTATGATATACAAAATTTCGATATAGGTCTAGTACTAAATAGCATAGATACTTTTGATGGAGTTGGGATGATGGATAGACTCTATCAGCTCAAAAAACTTATCTATATATTTGGTGACAAATCACTATATGATATTACTCAGAGTATAGTTCTTGTCACCAATGAATCCGAGATGGAATCCATATCATCAACAGCCATAGACTTCTCCGAGAGCCTTGACATAGAACTACATCTATGCAACTTTGACCCAGAAGGAGATTTTGATAACAAAAAGATGATAATAGAACATTACGAGTCACTTTCGCAGATATTTAACTACAAGGTATATACTGAGCAGGATACAGCAAATCCCATACGCATGATAGAGAGTATGGACCATATCGTACAAATTGCACCATTTACCAAAGAGAGCAAGCGAAGATCTATAC